>NZ_JACDWW010000004.1:0-283 GCF_016464145.1 Marinobacter sp. bablab_jr008 | reverse complement strand
TGTAGTTTGGCTGTAGGAAGCTCAACCAAGCCTTCCGAGAACCGGAAACGTCGACAACATCCACGACGCAAAGAGTGTCATCCGACCGGTGAGCACCATTACTCCCATTACAACGAGCACCAAGCCAGCAAGCGCTCTCAGTAGTCTACTCCAGCGACTGAGCCAGCGTACTCGTTGCCGAAAGTGTTCAATAAACAGGGCAGTTCCGAGAAAAGGGAGAGCTAACCCGAACGAATACGCCGCCAGATACAGCATGCCAGCCTCAGCATTGGCATGGGTGGAG
>NZ_JACDWW010000045.1:0-200 GCF_016464145.1 Marinobacter sp. bablab_jr008 | reverse complement strand
TGTCATCCGACCGGTGAGCACCATTACTCCCATTACAACGAGCACCAAGCCAGCAAGCGCTCTCAGCAGTCTACTCCAGCGACTGAGCCAGCGTACTCGTTGCCGAAAGTGTTCAATAAACAGGGCAGTTCCGAGAAAAGGAAGAGCCAACCCCAACGAATACGCCGCCAGATACAGCATGCCCGCCTCAGCATTGGCAT
>NZ_JACDWW010000044.1:0-730 GCF_016464145.1 Marinobacter sp. bablab_jr008 | reverse complement strand
TTGGGTGTGGCTGACACGGTTGTTTTCCACCGTCAGGTGGCTGTCGTTCCTGATGACTTCGGTGCGGTTGTTTTCCGTCAGCAGGTCCAGGTCTTTCTGGGCGTGCACGTAGATCTGTTCTTCGCCGGCTTCGTCTTCAAAGCGCAGTTCGTTGCTGCCCTCGCCCTTGTGGGTTTTGGTCTTCAGGGTGGTCCGGGTTTTGTGCTCCGGCAGCGCATACGGCGGTGTGTTGGTGGCGTGGTAGGTTCTTCCGGTGATGATGGGCTGGTCCGGGTCGCCGTCGAGGAAGGAGACGATGACTTCGTGGCCAATTCTGGGCAGAGCCATAAAGCCGTACTGGCCACCCGCCCAGCCCTGGGCCACGCGCAGCCAGGCGCTTGAGTGTTCGTCGTTCTTGGAATAGCGGTCCCAAGGGAATCTTACTTTTACCCGGCCGTACTGGTCGCAGTGGATTTCTTCCCCCTCCGGGCCGGTGACGAGCGCCATCTGGGGGCCGTCCATCACGGGTTTGTGATTACACAGGGGGCGCCAGGTTTTGTCGGCCGGGATGGCGCTGAAGGTGTTGTGGTAGCTGGTGGGCTCACTGCCACCCTCTTCTTCCAGGGCCTGGGGCTGTTTGCCGGTGTGGGTGATGGCGGTGAGCAGCCATTCCCGGTTCAGGGTCTGGCTGTCGTGGTCCTGCAGTTCCACTTTGGCGCCGGGGGTGAAGTCCGGGCGGTTGCTTTTGCCG
>NZ_JACDWW010000043.1:0-35387 GCF_016464145.1 Marinobacter sp. bablab_jr008 | reverse complement strand
GCTATTGTCTCAGTCGTCTCGCATCAGCCCGAGTCGCCCGCAGTTTATAAGGAGCGCATTCAGGCACACTGCCAGTCCCTGGTCCACGTGACGGTGGAACCTCTTCGCTGTGATTAACGGAGAGAACGCAAATTAGAGAGTAACGAGATCAAAGATAACGGGCGATTGCTTTGAACTCGTCGACGCGCCGCTGCTGCTCCGGCTCCAGCGGTCCGATGGCATCGTCCAGGCAGTGTTCAATGTGGTCCTGTACCAAGACGCGCTTGGCCTGCTGGATGGCCTTTTCCACAGCGTGAAGCTGCTGTGCCAGCTCCAGGCAGGGCTTCCCCTGATCCATCATGCCAATCACGCTTTCAAGATGGCCGTTGGCCCGCTTCAGGCGTTTGATGATATTCGGATGCGATTGATGCGTGTGATCATTTATCATGTTTGATTCCTATCCCCCGTGGGGGGATGGTATCCTCTTGCTTCGTTGAAATCCAACCACTGACTCGACCATTGAGACTGATGATTTCGGCCCTCCATCAAAGAAAACTGCTTCCGACGCTCGTCATGCTGTTCGCATTGGCGGGCCTGTCGCTGTCGGTGATTGGCGAGTCATTCTCTCACGGTGTGGCCAACTTGGCAGGCGATTGGGAATCGCAGCCTGACGGCCACCCAGGCAGTTATGGTGCGCATGGACACACCCACGATTTTGACGAAGAGCCAGAGACATCCTCAGTGCATCATGATGCTGGCAATCATACTCACGAGACCGTGGACCAGCTCAGGGTTCCGTTTGTTTCCCAAAGCCTGACCGTTCTCCGGCAGCCCGTGCCCTTTGCCGGAGGTTCTCCCCGCAGTTTGCGCTATCGGCTTGAACGCCCTCCAAAAGCCTCTATTCCCGCTTGATTCTTGCCGCTTACGTGGCCCGAGAAAACAAATTCAATTGGAGTCTTTATGTTGTCAAGCTTGCTTGGCGGTTGCCGTGGTGTGCCCTCAACGGGCACAGGCAGTCGTCTGTTCTGGACATTTCTGACCCTGGGCTTTCTGGGTATGAGTACCGATGTGCTTGCCCACGCAGTCGCTCAGGGCGACAGGGGCTACATCCAGGAAATTACCGGGATAAACCTTATTGCGTTCATCTATCTGGGGGCCAAACACATGGTCACCGGCTATGACCACCTGCTGTTCCTGCTGGGTGTCATTTTCTTTCTTTACCAAATGAAGCACATCGCGATCTACGTGAGCCTGTTTGCCCTGGGGCATTCCACCACAATGCTGCTGGGGGTGTACTTCAATGTGGGCATCAACAGCTACATCATTGATGCGATTATCGGCCTGTCCATCGTCTATAAGGCACTGGACAACATCGGTGCCTACCAGCGGTGGTTTGGCTTCCAGCCCAACACCAAGGCCGCCACGTTGATTTTCGGGTTCTTCCATGGTTTCGGCCTGTCCACCAAGATCATCGAATACGACATCTCGCCGGACGGCCTGATTCCGAACCTCCTCGCCTTCAACGTGGGCGTGGAAATCGGACAGTTGATCGCCCTGGCCATGATCCTGATTGCCATCAGCTTCTGGCGTAAAACCGACGGCTTTTTCCGCCACGCCTATACAGCCAACGTTGCCATGATGAGTGCAGGTTTCCTGCTCTTTGGCTATCAGCTCACGGGTTACTTTGTCGCCTGATTCTGGAGATTTGCTATGTACAACACCGATATACCCAACCGTGAAGAACTGCCCAGCACTGCCAAACTTATTCGATCAACCATCATCGCAGCTATTGTGGCGCTGATTCTGCTGGTGACCGTGGTCATGCCCGCCGAGTACGCCCTGGACCCGACCGGTGCCGGCAGATTGCTGGGGTTGACCGAAATGGGCGAAATCAAGGAACAACTGGCTGATGAAGCTGCCGCTGACGAGGAGGCACAGATGGTTGCCGTGCAATCCTCAAGCGATCAGCAGGAAACCGAAGCAGTACAGCCTGAAGCCGAAGAACCCGCTCAGGAAGCTGCCCCAGAGCCAGAACCAGAACCTGCGGCCGTGCAAGAACAACAAGCATCAGAACCAGCACCTGCAGAAACACAATGGCAGGACGAAGTGCGAGTGGTTCTTACGCCTGGCGAAGGTACTGAGTTTAAGCTCACCATGGAAGAAGGTGCTGTGGCTCGCTTCTCTTGGGTATCCGAGGGTGGCCCAATCAACTTTGATACCCATGGCGATGGAGGCGGCCAGTCAATTTCATACGAGAAAGGCCGGGGCGTACCGGAAGACGAAGGCCAACTGGAAGCCGCTTTTACCGGCAACCATGGCTGGTTCTTCAGAAACCGGAATGACAATGACATTACTCTCGTCCTTCGTACCGGTGGAGACTACGGACAACTGAAGAAAATGCTTTGATCACGCAGGCATAAATTGCAATTTTTTTTGGAGCCGGTCAGACAATGGCCGGCTGCGAGAAGAAGCGAAGGTTCATGAAATGGAGCAAAACCAGAGGTTATGAATCAGCTCATGAATGTCATGCATACAGCAATTAATTAAGCTACTGAAATACCGCGTTATTCATAATTTTCCATATCATCGGTGATCGCCGGGTCGGAATAGTTATTCCACTTTATCGTTAGTGCATCCGATTAAGCGGTACCAGCCTTCAAAATTGAATCGAAAGCCGATTCGAAGCTGAGAGCTGCAAATGTCCGCTTTTGTTTAGCTGCTACGGTCGCAAAGCGAACGTTCATCCTCTCCCATGCCTCGGCATTCCATTGCGCTCGATACAAGCCTGGAAGTTCCCTCGACGAATGAATCGCTGAGCAACACTTGGCTGAGAAAACATCCGGCCACATGGATGCACGCGGCCGGATATCGGTGCACTTATCAGAGTTTAAATCACAACACCTTCTTCAACTTTCCATAGTCTCCTCCGGTCCGCAGAACCAGCGTGATGTCGTTATCGTTCCGGTTTCTGAAGAACCAGCCATGGTCACCGGTGAAGGCTGCTTCCAGCTCACCCTCGTCTTCCGGTACGCCCCGGCCTTTTTCATAGGAAATGGACTGGCCGCTTCCATTGCCATGGGTATCGAAGTTGATCGGGCCACCTTCTGACACCCAGGAGAACCGGGCCACGGCACCCTCCTCCATGGTGAGTTTGAATTCAGTGCCTTCTCCTGGAGTAAGAACCACACGCACTTCATCCTGCCATTGAGGCTCCCCAACTTCTGGCTCGGGCGCGGCTTCCTGCTTGGCAGGTGCAGCCTCTACTTCCGATGTCGAGGCAGTTTCTTCGGCGGCTTGATCTGTCTGAGGCTCTGTGGCCTCGGGCGTCTTTTGTTCAATTGAAGATTGCACCGCAACCATCTGAGCAGCTTCGTCAGCCGCAGCCTCTTCGGCGAGCTGTTCCTTGATTTCGCCCATTTCAGTCAATCCCAGCAGTCGGCCCGCGCCAGTCGGGTCCAGAGCGTACTCGGCGGGCATGACCACGGTAACCAGCAGGACCAGTGCCACAATGGCTGCAATAATGGTTGATCGAATCAACTTGGCAGTGCTGGGCAGTTCTTCACGGTTGGGTATATCGGTGTTGTACATAGGGAATCTCCAGAATTAAGCGACAAAGTAACCGGTGAGCTGATAGCCAAAGAGCAGGAAACCTGCACTCATCATGGCCACGTTGGCGGTGTAGGCGTGCCGAAAAAAGCCGTCGGTCTTCCGCCAAAAACTGATCGCAATCAGGATCATGGCAAGGGCGATGAGCTGTCCGATTTCCACGCCCACGTTGAAGGCGAGGAGGTTCGGAATCAGGCCGTCCGGCGAGATGTCGTACTCGATGATCTTCGTGGAGAGACCGAAACCGTGGAAGAACCCGAAAATCAGCGTGGCGGCCTTGGTATTGGGTTGGAAGCCAAACCAGCGCTGATAGGCACCGATGTTGTCCAGTGCCTTGTACACGATGGACAGACCGATGATCGCATCAATAATGTAGCTATTGATGCCCACGTTGAAGTACACCCCGAGCAACATCGTCGTGGAATGCCCGAGGGCAAACAGGCTCACATAGATCGCGATGTGCTTCATCTGGTAGAGGAAGAAAATGACACCCAGCAAGAACAGCAGGTGGTCATAGCCGGTGACCATGTGTTTGGCCCCGAGATAGGTGAAGGCGATGAGGTTTACACCGGTAATTTCCTGGATGTACCCCTTGTCGCCCTGGGCGACTGCGTGGGCGAGCACATCCGTACTCATTCCCAGCAAGCCCAGGGTCAGAAATATCCATAACAGACGACTGCCGGTGCCCGACGAGGACACGCCACGGCAACCGTCAAGCAAACTTGACAACATAAAGACTCCAATCACATTTGTTTTCTAGGGCCGCTCCAGCGGCAGGAATCAAGTGGAAAGGGAGCCTTTTGGTGGGCGTTCGAGCCGATAGCGCAAACTGCGGGGAGAACCTCCGACAAATGGAATGGTCTGCCGGAAAACGGTCGGGCTTTGGGAAACGAATGGAATCCTCAGCTGGTCCACGGTCTCGTGGGTGTGATTCCCCGCATCGTGATGCAGTGAAGGTGACTCTGGTTCTTCGTCGAAATCGTGACTGTGTCCGTGTCCACTGTGACTGCCATGGTGGCCATCCGACTGAAACTCCCAGTCGCCCGCTATCTCGGCCACACCGTGAGAGAACGACTCGCCAATCACCGACAGTGACAGGCCCGCCAATGCGAACAGCATGACCAGCGTTGGAAGCAGTTTTCTTTGGTGAATGGCCGAAATCATCGATTTAAATCGTCGAGCTTGTGGTTGGATTTCAACGAAAACAGAGGATACCATCCCCCCATGGGGGATAGGAATTAAACATGGTAAATGATCACACGCATCAATCTCATCCGAATATCATCAAACGCCTGAAGCGAGCGAACGGCCATCTTGAAAGCGTGATTGGCATGATTGACCAGGGAAAGCCCTGCCTGGAACTGGCCCAGCAGCTTCACGCCGTGGAAAAAGCCATTCAACAAGCCAAGCGCGTGTTGGTACAGGACCATATCGAGCATTGCCTGGACGATGCCATCGGGCCGCTGGAGCCGGAGCAGCAGCGCCGTGTCGATGAGTTTAAGGCCATCGCCCGTTACCTTTGAGTTCGTTCGTTTCGACTCTTCGATCTCATTGTTAATCACACCGAAGAGTCTCTACCGTCACGTGGACCAGGGACCGGCAGCGAGCCTGAATGCGCTCTTTATAGACTGTCGGTGATTTTGGCTGATGCGAGACGATTGAGACAATGGCTGCGTGAATGTTTGGGCCTATCGCCCACACATGCAAATCGCTGACCTTGGCATCGTCGACTTCGACGGCTTGCCTGACAGTTTCCTCCATGTCCTGGTGCTGCTCGTCGAGAAGGATCTTGGAAGTGTCTTTCAACAAGTGCCAGGACCACTTGGTGACCAGAAACGCACCAATAATCCCCATCATCGGGTCCATCCAGTTCCACCCGGCATATTTACCCGCCAGAAGGGCAACAATAGCAAGGACTGACGTCAGCGCATCCGCAAGCACATGCAGGTAGGCGGCCCGGCGGTTGTGGTCATGGTGATGATGGTGGTGACCATGATCGTGCCCATGACTGTGACCATGCTCATGGCCTGCATCCCCCAGTATCCAAGCTGACACCCCGTTGACCACTAGGCCAATGATGGCCACGAAAATAGCCCCATCGAAAGAAATGGGAACAGGCTGGATAAAACGCCCCACGCTCTCGATGACCATGTAGAGCGCAAAGACAGCCAGCAGGATTGCTCCAGTAAAGCCACCCAGCGCATTGACCTTTCCTGTGCCGAAAGAGAAACGATCGTTGCCCGCGTTTTTCCTCGCATACGCGTAGGCGAAGGCCGCAATGCCCAGAGCCACTGCATGGGAGCCCATATGCAGGCCATCGGCCAGCAACGCCATGGAGCCATAAACGATTCCGGCCAGAATTTCCCAGACCATCATCGCCACTGTCAGGCCGACCACGATGAGTGTGCGGGTCTCGCCTGAGCGCTTCTGATCCTGACCAAAGACGTGATTATGTTGCCAATGGTTGAGTCGTTCATGGTGCATAACAGTGTTCCCGGCAAGGCTGATGGTTGGAAGACCTGAAGGCAAAATCTCACTTTTGACCTATCCCCCCTGGGGGGATAGCATGAAATGCTACTGGACTCAGATTTCTACCACAACCTTTCCATTTCTCACGCTGTCACTGATGGAGCCGTGCTTGGGATTCTAAAACACCGAACCTATCGCCATTTATTCCTGGCCCAAGTGGTTGCACTTCTGGGTACGGGCCTGGCCACAGTCGCTTTGAGCCTGCTGGCGTTCGACCTGGCCGGAGACGAAGCGGGGCAAGTGCTCGGTACTGCCATGGCGATCAAAATGGTTGCTTATGTTTTGATAGCCCCGTTAGCGTCGGCACTGGCAGAGAACATACCCCGTCGTGCTCTGCTGGTCTCACTGGATGTGGTTCGGGCAGCGACGGCGCTGGCTTTGCCTTTCGTTACCGAAGTCTGGGAAGTGTACGTGTTAATTGCTGTCCTTCAGTCCGCATCGGCGGCCTTTACGCCAACCTTTCAGTCTACTATTCCAGAGACTCTCCCCGATGAGGACGACTACACCAAGGCTCTTTCGCTCTCTCGACTGGCATACGATCTGGAAAACCTGATCAGCCCGGCACTCGCAGCGTTGATTCTGCTTGCTACCAGCTGGCAGGCGTTGTTTTCAGGTACGGTGATCGGGTTTATCGCATCAGCCTTGCTTGTAGTGTCCGTTGCTTTGCCATCCGGAGCCAAATCAGGGAAACGTCGAGGTGTTTATGACCGAGCACGGGCCGGGTTCAGTATTTTCATGGCAACGCCTCGCCTACGTGGGGTGATGGCGCTGAACCTGGTTGTCAGTCTTGCGGGAGCCATGGTGATCGTGAATACGGTTGTGCTGGTGCAGGGACGCTTCGGCCTAACTGAGCAGCACACAGCCATGGCTTTTGCCGCGTTTGGCGCTGGTTCCATGTTGGCTGCATTGGCGTTACCGGCTCTCTTGAAGCGCTGGCAAGACCGGCAAGTCATGCTGACTGGCGGGTGGATTCTAATTTCCGGGTTGATTCTCACAATGGCGGTGGGATCACTGGAGTGGCTATTGCCCGTGTGGGCTTGGCTAGGCATCGGTTTCTCGACTGCTCAAACCCCCATTGGCAGAGTCCTTACGAGGTCGTCGCATGCTGAAGACAGGCCAGCTCTGTTTGCCGCCCAGTTCTCTTTGTCGCATGCCGGATGGTTGGTCGCGTATCCATTAGCTGGGTGGCTTGGGTCTACTGCGAGTATGACCGTTACTCTGTCAGTACTTCTGGGGCTTGCTCTCGGAGGGCTGATTCTTGCGTTGAAGCTGTGGCCCTCCGTTGATCCATCAGAACGCTGGCATAACCACGTCGACCTGCCAGGCGACCATCCTCATGTTGCAAACGCCTCTAACCCGGGAGTTCACCGTCACAACTATGTCATTGATAGCCTGCATCCTAAATGGCCGGATTGAGATTGCATGGGATGCTGCGAATGTCCGCTTTTGTTTAGCTGGGTCTACAGTGAGCCCTGGCCGCAAAGCGAACCTTGAGATTTGGGCATAACGATGTTCTGAGTCGGGCCGCTGGTTCGCCATCGTCAGTCACCAGCTCGGGCGCGCATTTCCCAATACCCAGCGCGCTCGGTGTCCTTCTGCACGCCTTTTCCTGTGCGGTAAGCGCTTTCAACCTGTTCCATGGCAATCCGGTCGCCGATTTCAGCTGCCCGCAGATACCAACTGAAGGCATTGCTGTAACTCTGTTCTACTCCCTTACCCTCCGAGTACATGTTAGCTACGTTAAGCATGCCCTGAGGATTCCCGTCCTCGGCGAGTGAAAGGTAGCGCTCGAACGCAAGATCATACTGACCCATTTTGTAAACGGCATAGGCTTCCAGCGTTCTGATCATTTCCCGAGCAACGCGAGTCTGGTCATCTGGCGCCTGGGCTGTAGTTGCATCGGGTGCCATAAAGACGAAAGCCGCGAGTACCGCTGCTTTGAGATCGTGCCTGTATGATCGCATGACAACTTATGTTTCCGGTGTTGTGACTGTGAACTGACGGGCTGCTTCCGTGTTGCCGAAGAGTTTGTAACGGATGATAGTGCAACACGCTTTGCCCTCCGGATATATTCGACGATGAACGTGTTTAGATGGGTCTTTGGGAGGATGGGTTCTACCCCGTTTCCACGGACGGTTTTAAAACGGCTGACAACTTCAGAACCTGAGCGGCAACTCTAAGTCGCATCCCTCGATAGCAAACTCAACTTGGTCTGATGCATTTTTGCTTCAGACCGCAGACGGTCAAGTTTTGACTCCAACGTTCGAGTGCTGGATTGAATCTTTTCACGCTCCCCTTCTTCTTTAATTCTTTCGGATGATCCGAGGTCACTCACAAACATACCTCCAATCAATCCACCTATCCAAAAAACGCCAGCAACACCTTCAGACTCGCTCATCAGCATCAGTCCAAGACCGCAGGAAAAAGCGCCAAAGGCAAGACCACGTTTAGGCCAAGGATCATCTTTTCTGGGAGGAAGCTGATCATACTTCAACTTTTCAGTTTTCAATTGTTGCTGCAAAAGATGAATCTCTTGTTCAAGAGCATGGAGTTTGTTCTGACACGCTTGCGCCTGCGCGTTCCGCTGTTGAAGCCTCTCATGATTGCGTTGCTGGACCTCCCTCAAAAGCTGTTCAATGCCGTAATCGTGACGAAATTCTCGAACCTCAAAATCGCCAACTGCACCCAATACCATCTTCACTGCTTTTTTTACTGAGATCTCAAAGAATTCGCGATTTGCAGATTTCCGGTGTTGAGCTAATGCACTGTGAGCCCTTTGTTCGCTGTATACCGAATCTGGTACTTCGAGGCTTACTTCGAGAACAAATGGTGTGGGCACTCCCGTAGTATAAAGCTCGGAAAATCGTTTCTCGGGTGAGCCCGCCGTCCGCCCGACTTTCACTAAATTAGGCATGGATGGATTGCTGGCAATATAAATAAACTCTCCGCTCTTAATCTTCGTCGGTCTCTCCTTCTGGTTGATTGGGTGCATCCCATCGTCAGGAAACTGCGAAGTTTTAAGAGCGTGCTGTTCTGGTAGATTAGACTGATCGTTCGGTAGCTGATTTGGGTGTCTTTTATCAAGCAACACCGGTTCGATCGGCGCAGTGGGATGATACGCCGACAAAAGCTCTTTAATAAATTTCTTATATTGTTGATCTCGGGGATAAGAGTGAATAGTCGCATCTTTTATGAGTGACACCGTGGTTGTTATCGCTTCTGACAGCGGCATCATAAAAAGCTCCGCTCCGACTTTTCTTCCCGATCTCGCAAGGTGCAAATGAAGTTTAGCTTCGCTGGTGCCGGCGTCATCGACTGCGACGCAAAACTGCCTATTGAAAAGCATGCGTTTGCCAGATGAGTCGAGACCTTCGATTGTTTGGCCCGGCACCTGATAAGCCTTTGCAATTCTTACCAGGTTTGGCAAGGAAGGACTGGTTGCTATGTAAATGAACTGATCCATCGTAAACCTACTTATCTATCCCTTCCTTGCACTTCAGAGTTTTCTTTATAGACCACCAATGCCGCTATTTAGTCTAGCTCAAACTGAAGCAAAGACATTGATATGTATGCAATTGATGTAACGATCCCCCAGAAAAACATCAAATTTCAGGGCAATTTATAAGCCTTTAGCGCTGTGTCCGCCTTGGTGTTTGAGAGTTGCCAGGGATGCGGGACGGTCGCAAAGCGAAACTCAGGTTGAGCGATCAATGCCGATGCAATGGCCTCCGTTTGAGGCAGGAGGTGTTATGCGTATCGAGCGGATTTCCATCAAGGCCAGGAGTGTCTACTTCACCGGGGTAAGTCCGGCGACAGGAGCGGACACGGATATCGGATACACCCATGAAAAGGTACGCTGCCTTATTTCACAGGGCGATCCACTTGGGATCTAAGCTTGGAATTGTCGAACTTTTTAAATTCGTCGAAATATAGCTATAGTCTTTGACACGATGCAGTGCACCTATTTTCCGAAGGATGGTCGGAGGGACTTTAGTTTATGATTAAACTTTCAATCTCAATTTTATTCTTGATATTTTCGGGGCTCACATTTGCGCTTGAATCTAGGTTGGGACAAAATTTTGTAATCGCAAACTCTTTAAATGTAAGAGTTGAACCGAATACCAACGCACCTATTTTCGAAAAACTACCAAAGGGCCAGGCCGTCGAGGTTCTCGAATTTAAAAATGGTTGGGCTAAAATTTCAAACCCTAAAGAACAACGAGAAATGTCTTTATGGGTGTACTCAAATTATTTATCAAAAAAACACCCTTCAATCAGGCAATGTAAAGTATTTGATGTTGATATTTCTTTGTCTTACTTTGGTGATTGCAAGAATGGTCTTGCTTCTGGAAAAGGGGTTGCCAAAGGAAGGGACTTTTATAACGGAGAATTCTTACGTGGGCAACCCCATGGTATTGGTGCTTATGAATGGGGGTTAGAGTCTGATTGGGCAGGGGATCGATATGAGGGAGATTTCGTCGATGGCGAAAGAACAGGTTTTGGCACTTATAGATTTGATAACCCAAAGTTATTGAAGACCGGTTTATTTTTTCAAGGAGCGTACGTTTTAAAATGTGAATCCCGACAAGAATGCGAAGATATAATCGACAGGGAAGGCTCTATAAAAAAAATATATTGCAAAAATAAATATAGAAAAACAGAGATGATGCAGGAAGACTTAAGCAATTTGTCGCTTCCTGAGCTACATGAAAAGTACCCGAAAGAAAATATAGATGAAATACAACAATTAAAAATGCTTTTGCCATTCCTGAACCTTTTCGGTGATTTGTCAGATCACGTATATGCCAACTGCATGAAAAAATAAAGTTTAAGATAGGATCATAGGGTGGACCGGCGAGCATAAATTGAAACGCAGCTTCAATTTATGGAATCCCAACATACAGCTCGGAAGGAGACACCAGAGAAACCGCCGAATTTTTGATAGGCGTGAACGTTCGCTTTTGTTTAGCTGCTACGGTCGCAAAGCGAACATTCAGCTTGGAAGATAGCGCCAGCCTAACGGGCCGATTCGTGGAATTGCACTGGAACACTCTGGTCCAGTTGACGGACTTTTTGAACTCGGAGCATCCCTTTCGCACCATCAAGCGGCAGTTAAGTTATGCCAAAGTCCGCGATCGCAGCCTGTCGAAGAACACCAACCTGTTCTACCTGTTCGCGGCGCTCAGCAACATGCGGAGTGACAGGTTCGCCGTTTTTAAGCCATTTTATGCGTCCTTCACCGCAGTAGTTCTTGTACTCTTCCGCCACGTCGGGGCGGCGGCTGCTTCGAATGCTTCTTTGGTCTTCGTGACACGCGCATGGCCCTGTTCATGGAGCATCCATTGGTCGTCGCCGTAGATAATAGGCAGGTCCATGAAGGTCTTAACCCTCCATTAACCACCTCCTAGATAGTCTGTATCCCGTCGTTTACCGCAGATTTGACCGCGCCCGAATGGACTTTACCTATGTATCGCTTGCCCTGCTCGAAAGTAGTGCTGACTGCTTTATGCTGCCTGGTTATTGCAGGCTGCAGTTCGTTGTCCACGAGAACGGACTATCTCGCTCAGGCCGATTCCGAGCGTCAGAACGTCGTCTCCAAGTTTGAGATGGAGGTTGGTCTCGAAACAGCCTACCTGAATGAGCTGGTCAACAGCCATGACCTGGACGCGCTTATTGTCGAAGCGCGCGCGGCCAATCCTGATTTCCAGCAAACACGGCTTTCACTCCAAATTCTCCGTGCTCAATACCGAGCGACTCAGGCGGATCAACTCCCCGACGTCGAGGCTGGATTCGTCGCGAATAACACTGACGGTCTAGATACTGCCTACACCGGCACCGTCAGCATCAGCTGGGAGCTGGATTTGTGGTCGAAGATTTCTGATGAGGCGTCGGCTGCCGCCAGTGACGTTGCTGAACAGCTGGCTCTCTACCAAGCTGCGCGGGATACGCTCGCAGCCGAGGTCATGCAGGGCTGGTTGAAACTGGTGAATCTGAATCGCTCCGTTGCCATCGAAAAGCAACGCGCGGAGCTATTGGAAAAAAACGAACAGTGGATTCTTCAGCGTTACCGCTCGGGACTGGGTGACCTTGAAGATCTGGACAGCGCCCAAAGCTCTGCGGCCAGTGCCAGGGCGACATTGATTGCAGTTCAGGAATCCCTGCAGCAACAGCAAAGGGCGTTGAACCTGTTGCTCGGGCGAAGCCAGGCTAGCACGGTCATTTCCGCCGACTATCCGCAGGTTCTTTTACCCCTGTCCGACCTTGCAGAGCAAACATTGCAGCGTCGCCCGGACCTTAAAGCGGCCTATATGGCTATCAGGGCAAATGATTTTCGAACGTCCGTTGCCTACAAGGACATGCTGCCATCCATCAACCTGGAAACAGCGCTTAGCGAAACAGGCACATCGCCCAGTGACGCCCTATTGCGCAACCCGGTGTGGTCATTGCTCGGTCAGCTACCGCGTTGTGCCCTGGATCGACGAATTGATGGCAACGCATCCAGGTTTGAATCTCAGAGTTCAGATTACTGACACCAACGTGGACTTTTACCGGGATTCGGTCGACATGGCGCTTCGCTACGGCGCGCCCAGTGACACCAACCTGTATGGCTTCAAAATTTGCGATGTGCCGCGCCTGCTTTGCGCATCTCCTGATTACCTTTCGCGTCATGGTCGCCCCATTCATCCTGATGACCTTGAGAACCACAACGGACTGTTCTATCAGTTGCAGGACATCCCATTTGACCTCTGGACGTTCAAACGGGGAGACGAGGAATATCGAGTCAAAATGACGGGCGATCGCGCCTCAAACGATGGCGATCTGGTTCGCCGGTGGTGCGTCGCTGGTCGCGGTCTTGCGATAAAATCGTGTCTTGATATGTCGGATGATCTGCTTGCAGGCCGTGTCACCACAATCATGCCGGACTATGCGCCGCCGGTATCCGAGCTGTGGCTGATTTGTCCTACCCGACAGTCAATAACGCCGGCAATGAGGTTGTTGAGGGATGACCTGCGTGCAAAAGTAGGCGAACTGATGAATGCAATGATTGCCGGAGGCTTTTTTCCTCCGGATCGCTTGTCCGGAGGAAAAAAAGACGCCTGAAAAACAGCGGGTGCGTTATTGATGATAAGAAATTCTCATTAACGTGCAGTACACCACTGGCAGCACCACTAACGTCAATACCGTTGCAACACCCAAACCGCACACGATAACCACCGCCATGCTCGCGAAGAAGGCATCGCTGAACAGAGGAATCATTCCCAACATGGTGGTTACGGCCGCCATAAGCACAGGTCGTACCCGGCTTACCGCGGCCTCAACCACCGCAGTGAATGCATCATCCTGCTGTTCTAACTGAATATTGATCTCCTCAACCAGCACAATGGCATTCTTCAGTACCATACCGATCAGACTCAGAGTCCCGAGCAGCGCCATGAATGTAAAAGGCGCGCCGAGCAATACCAGTCCACCAATGATTCCAATCATCATGAGAGGAACAATCATCCAGATAGACAGAGCCTGTCGGAAGCTACCGAACAACAGCATCGAAATAATGAACATCCCCAGCAGTCCAAGAGGCAGCGAGGAGAAAAGCGAAGTCTGAGCTTCGGATGAGGTCTCGTACTCTCCACCCCACTCAATCGAATAGCCGTGGGGAAGCTCCAGCGCGTCGACCTGCGGGCGGATCCTCTCCAGCACACTCGCCGCCGTCTCCCCCGACAAAGGCATGGGTTCGGCATAAACCGCCAACATCCGCTCCCTGTTTCTGCGTTTTATCAACGGATCCCGCAGTTCCGTATTGATGGCATTGATGACGTTGCCCGCGCTGACATAGCGGCCCTGCTCTTCACTCCAGACATTGATCGAGGTAAGGTTTTCGATGTCAAAACGCTGCTCCTCTCTTGACCGCATAATGATCGGAATGAGGTCGCTCCCCTCACGGTACACTCCAACCTGCTGCCCCTGATTATTCAGCAACAACGCCTGGTGCAGTGATTCGCGAGATACGCCAAGGCGCCGGGCCTGTTCTTCGAGGAACTCCGGTACGATCACGGCTTCCCGATTACCCCAGGACAAGCGCACGCTGTCGGCCAGAGGTTCATTTTCAAAAATTGCCTGCACGCGCACACCGATTTTCCGGAGTTCTTCGGGATCTTCTCCAAAGATACGAGCTTCAAGACTGGCTTTGGCTGAGGGCCCCACCTGCAAAGCCTGCACTTTGTAATGCACGTTCGGGAAGTCTGTACGCAGTTGCTCAATGACTTCCTCCATACGGGCCTCTCTCGACGCCTTATCCCGGGTCTCTACGATCAATTGGCCAAAACTGGCGTATCGCTGCTCCGGTGAATACGTCAACGTAAAACGCTGGGCTCCGCCACCGGTGACACTGGTCACCTGAACGACCTGGTCCATGTCATTCACGCGCGATTCCAGCCGCTTTACGGTCTCTTCGGTTTGCAAGATGTCGGCGCCCTCGGGCAACCAAAGGTCAACAAAGAAGAGTGGCGTTGTGGCATTCGGGAAGAAAGCATTCTTAACCTGTCCCGAGAACGATAGAACCCCAGCCAGAAGCGCGATCGCAAGTGTTAATGTCACGAAGCGATAATGAATCGCGTAGGTCAGCAGGCGGCGGAAGACGACGAAAACAATTCCCTTATAGGGGTCGTTATCGGATGACTGCCCGACACTCTCGAGCTTGTCGGGATAGAACATATCAAAGAAAAACGGGGTCAGAGTGAGTGCCGTCAGCCAGCTCAGGAAAAGCGAGTAGCACAGAACCCAGAACAGGGAGCCAATGAATTCTCCGGTGGTGTCTGGTGAAAGGCCGATAGGAGCAAAGGCCGTAATGGCAATCACGGTAGCGCCGAGCAGCGGGTACCGGTTCTGCGAGACCACTTCTTTGGCTGCCTGCCTTTTGGACTTGCCCTTGGAAAGGCCAATCATCATGCCCTCGGTGACGACGATGGCATTATCGACCAGCATCCCCAGCGCAATGATCAGCGCACCCAATGAAATCTTCTGGAGCTGAATACCGTGTATTGCCATAAGCACGAATGTACCCATGATGGTAATCAGCAGGATCAGCCCCATGAGCAGGCCACTTCGCAGCCCCATGAACAGCAAAAGCACAATAATGACAATGCCCACCGCCTGAGCAAGGTTCATGAGAAAAGCAGATACTGCCTCCTCGACTACTTCAGGCTGGTTATACACTGTGTTCAGTGTCATGCCGATGGGTTGCTGTTTTTCCAGGCGTTTCAAAGCCTCATTGAGACTCTCACCTACATCAACAACGTTGGTGCCCTCTGCAAATGACACGCCGATGGTCAAAGCAGGCAATCCGTCAGAGTGGTAAAGCAAGGCGGGTGAGTCATTGGTCACCCTGCGAACTTCGGCCAGATCGCTGAGCCGGATAATACCCGAATCAGCGCTTCCAACTGCCAGTTGCTCAAGTGCCTGAACGGAATCAAGCTGACCGGTTGGCTGAACGGATAACGACAGCCCTTCACTGCGCAGGTGGCCAGCGTTGCCCACCGTATTCTGCGCATTCAGAAGGCTTGCCAGGTATTCTGGCGAGATGCCAAGAGCACGCATACGGTCACGGTCCAGTGACACGATCATCTGCTCGTCGACACGACCACCGATACTGACTTTTGCGACGCCCTCCAACAATCGCAGTTCTCGCTGAATGAGATCCGCATGGTCACCAAGATCTTTCAGCGAGTAGCCGTCACCACGCAACGTGAGCAGCAGGCCGAAGACATCGCCAAAGTCATCGTTCACGATGGACGTGTTCACGCCTGGTGGCAGACCAGGCTGGGCATCATTAATCTTTCGCCGAAGGATATCCCAATACTGGTCTAACTCCCCTTCTCTGACCGTCTTCTTGAGTTGGACAGTAATCTGCGACAAGCCGTCCGAGTTCACCGAAGTAATGTCATCGATGCCCGGCATCTGCTGGATCGCTTTTTCCAGAGGCAGCGTAACCTCCTCCTCGACTTCAAGAGGCGTTGCTCCGGGATATTGGGTGGTCACCAAGGCGGAACGTAACGTGAACTCCGGGAATTCAAGCTGGCCAAGACCCAGAAACGCGAACATGCCCCCAACCCCAAGCAACAGCGTGACCATCCAGCTGATGGACTTCCGATCAAGAAAATAATCGACCATCTCAGAGCCCGCCCTCTTTTTCCCAGGGACGGACCGAACGATCCCTGTTCATCCGGTGAGCGCCGGCAACCACGATTCTGTCGCCCGGGCTGAGCTCTCCCCGAACAAGCACGCCATCGTTCATTTTCTTACCCGGCTCGACATCCACCGGCTCGACGCTGCCCGTGTTATCGCCATTCTCACCATCGGCAGCAGCCACGTATCGCCAAACCACGCTAGTGCCGGGTTCTGCGTCAGGTGTTACAAGCGCCGCGGTTGGTATCAGCCACGACGGGGCGCTCTCTCCAGCCAATGTGCCGTAATCAAGCAGAACGGTCGCGCTCATCCCCGAAAGCACTGTGATGTCCTCGGGTTCAGGGAGCGTTACGGTAACCTCATAACTGAGCGACCCCTGAGAGGCATTGCTGTCATGCTCTTTGTAGCTCGCGGCGTAGCGTTTATCGGGAAGCTCGGGAAACTGTACCCACGCGATAGTGTTGCCATTGGCGCGAACGTTCCTGGATCTCTGTGGTTGAAGGCGGCGGACCTGTTGTTCAGGCATCTGGAACGAGACGTCGATAGAGCCGGGCCGTTGCAGTTCGGCAATGGCCTGCTGCGCTGATACAACCTGAAAGACATCCACCGGCACCCGTGAAATGACGCCATCAAATGGCGCTTTGAGAACGGTATAGGAAAGTTGGTCCTCCGCGCTGGCCAGTTGCGCTCTGGCAGAGAGGTACTCGGCCTCGGCCTCATCGAAACGGGCCTGACTGATGGCCTGGCGCTCCAACGATATTCGCATTCGCTCGAAGGTGGCCTGTGCCAGATTGAAATTTGACCGGGCGTTTTCCAGGCGGGTTCTTGCGTCCCGATCGTCCAGGCGGGCAACGACCTCCCCTTTTTCCACAGTGTCGCCTGCTTTAACGGCCAGCTCCGTCAGCTCTCCTCCCACTCTGAAAGAGAGTTCTGAATGGTCAGACGCCGAGACTCTGCCCGGATACTGATTGAGCGTGCCTGACTGCGCCTGCTCCAGCGTCATGAGCTTTACCGGGTAGACAGTTTGCTGTGTCAGAGGGGGCGCCTCCGCCGAACATCCCATCACCAGGAGGCTCGAAAGCATTGCAAGCGCTTGTAGGCCTCTCAAGGGCATGGCGGTACTGACCATCTTGAATTTCATAACGCGTCACTCTCCAGAAAAAATTAGGTATTCCGACGATCGGCAACCGCATCCCAAGCCATATTAAACGCTAATTCGATATGCTCATCGGTACCTTCGAACGACCCTTGCAGGCATCGTTGAACGAGGTGGTAAATCGGGCGGAACATAAACGTTTCGAGAAGTGGAAAAGGTACCGGTTTGATCAGCCCGGATTGCTTTCCCTGATCAACTGCATTCAAAAGATTTGCGGCTCGGCTTTCGTTTCGTGCCTGGATCTCGGGAGTCATCCAAGCAGAATGCGTGAACGTCTCGTGGTAGCGGAATAGTTCCGGACGCTCAAGGCCGATCCGGAACAGTGTGTGCCACTGGCGTCGCAGTCCTTCACGCAGATCTTTCCCGCGAGAAAAACTGTCCAGCGCCGCATCAATGACCTGATCGCTGACGTAATAAAATGTCGCCAATAAAAGCTGTTCTTTATCTTCGTAATAGATGTACAGCGTGGCTGGTGACAAACCCGCAGCCTTGGCTATCTTGCCAACCGAGGTTGCTGAAAAACCGTGATCTGCTACTTCCCTCACGGTAGCTTCCAGGAAGGCTATTCGTTTCGAGTCGTCTCTTTGCCGCATTTGTCTGCTCAACGCTTCAAATTGGTCGGCCTAAAATAAATGCACGTTCACTTATTTTCAAACCGAAAATATAGGCGTATACCGAAGTAGGTGCCCTACTGAATTCCTGGACAGAATGGCCATTGGGGGCTCCATCAGGCATCTGTCTCCAAACCTGGACTGTAGTTTTCATGTCGTCACGAAGTCTCTTGAGCTCCTTTAACTCCTGATCCAGTCTGCAAAGGCGGTCTGTGAATAGCTCCTTCAGGTCGCTGCCAGCCAAGCCACCCTCCGTCCCATGACTTAGAATGACTTTGACTTCACGCAGGTTGAATCCCAGCTTGTTTGCCACGCGAACAAACCGTAAGCGCCACAGGTCTTCCGAATTATACAAGTTGTAGCCATTTCGGGGATCTTTTCGTGGCCGAAGTAACCCTTCACGGTTATAGAAACGAACGGTGTCCGGAGAGACATCCGCCAAGTTTGCAATTTCATTGACTTTCATCGTGCCCACATCGCTCGCATGAAACAGATCCCGATATATCAGAGGAGAAAACGCCAGCATGACCACTCTGAAACTCTCTCAATTTGTTATTGCATAAATGAAGTCGACCTTTATCCGCCCGTCGCCACCTTTACGTTATTGATCGGTTGGCTTTTCGACCAAGCGACTAACCCAAGGCCTCCAAGGATCATCGGCAAGGTCAACAACTGCCCCATGGTCACCCAGTCAAGGGCAATGAACCCCAGTTGCGGGTCGGGGAGGCGAACAAACTCGACCGCAAAACGGAAAATTCCGTAGAGCAACAGGAACAGGCCGGACGTTGCGCCCATCCGACGAGGGTGGCGTGAGAACCACCACAGCACCACAAACAGCACAACACCTTCCAGGGCAAACTCGTACAATGACGACGGGTGACGTGGCGCCGACCCCATATTCGGGAACACCATGGCCCAGGGCACGTCGCTGACCCGCCCCGGGAGCTCGTGGTTGATAAAGTTGCCAAGGCGACCCGCCCCCAGGCCAATTGGCACCAGTGGCGCTATAAAATCCGTGAGTTGGAAAAACCGCAGGTTCTGCTTGCGGGCGAAGACCAAGGCTGCAATCAGGACGCCGGTCAAGCCGCCGTGAAAACTCATGCCCCCTTCCCAGACCTTGAACAGCCAAAGCGGATTGTCTGCCAGCTTGTCAAAACCGTAGAAGAGCGCATAACCGACGCGGCCACCGAGAATGACGCCCATCGCGCAGTAGAAAATCAATGTTTCAACAGCGTCTGCGTTCAACCCGAGTCGATGAGCCCGACGACGCCCCAGCCACCAGGCCGCGAGAAAACCGACAAGGTACATCAGGCCGTACCAATGGATTTTCAGTGGGCCCAGTGCAATGGCTACCGGGTCTATTTGAGGATACTGAAGCATAAGCTTCCCTGATTTCGTGTGTGAACGTGCGTTAGGGTTTCAATCAGTAACACGTTCCGCTCCATTGGCTGTCTCCTCCAATCGTTGCCTGGCAACAGCGATACCGCTGCGCATGGCCTGTGCGGACTCGTTATCGCCGAAGCCAGCCAATGCCCGGCGCCAGTAATTGATCGCCTGTTCATAGCGGCCGCCGTCAAAGGCCTCGACCCCCAGTATGCCCAGCGCCGTTGGCTCACGTGGATCCTTGTCGAGTATTTCGTCGATCAGCGCATGCACTTCATCGGTCAGGCTGCGCCCGGCCACAAAGAATTTTATCTGAGCCAGTTGGGCCAGAAGATCTACTCTGCGGCCTTCCAGTTCGATCAGTCGTTCCAGGGCGTCAATCGCCTGACCCGGTTGACCGATCTTCTGGTAAAGCGGAAACAGCAAGGACCAGACCTTGGGATTATCCGGCTGAGTCCCGGCTTCCTCTTCGAGCCGACCAACCAGGGTTTTCATTGAGGCACCGGGCGTGTTGAGCACGTCCTGCTGGGCGGCATGCAGCGCCAGATCGCCATCGGCACCCAGCCATCGATAGCCGATCATGCTGGCAGCCATGACTGCCGTTATCACCAGTGGAATCATCAAACGTCCTGACAGGGGGCGCCTGAGAGGCATTCGGCGATGGGCCTCGGTGTCCTCCAGCAGATTGCGGTCCAGCTCGTGGCGGCCTTCTTCAAAACGGGCGACGTCAATCTCGCCGCGATCGCGGGCGCTTTTCAGGGCTGAAAGCCGGCGTTCATAGACGGCCAGGTTTTGCGCCTCAGCGTGATCATCGGCCTCAAACCGCTGCTGCCAGTCATGGATCGCCCTTGCTCTTCGCAACGGTAGACTCAGGAACCACAGCGCTATAAGCAACAGTGTGCCGATACTTAACCAGAGCATAGTCATTCCGACCTCTCACGATGACGATGAATCAAAGAGGACAGGCGGGTACGCTCCTCCTCGGAGAGCGGCCGCACTCGCCGGTGCCTGCGTGCCCGGACAAAGGCAATCACAACCAGGGCGCCTCCTGCTACCAGCGCTGCCGGCAATGCCCAAAGCAGCCACGTGCGCCCGTCAAGGCGCGGATTGTAAAGAACGAACTCGCCAAAACGATTAGCCATGAAATCAAGAATTTCCTTATCCGCACGCCCCTCATGAAGCATCAGCGCTACCCGCTCCCGCATGTCCGCCGCCACCGGCGAATCGGAGCTGTCGATGGCTTGAGCATCACATTTAGGGCACCGCAATGACGCCGTAAGGTCGCGATAACGCTCCGCCATCACCGGATCCTCGAAATGACGCGCATCAATTGCCGTATCCGCCATCGACTGGAACGAGGCCATCAAAAGCACGATGACCACACAGCAACGGATCTTCAGGGTTAGCGCCATTTCTCTACCTCCATCATGACTTCATCCACCTGGGCGGGCGTTATGTACCCAACGTGCTTGTATCGAACGATACCGTCTGCGTCGACCAGGAAGGTTTCGGGCACGCCATACACGCCAATTTCAAAACCCAGGTCACCGGCAGGATCGAAGATGTTGACCTCGAAAGGTTTTCCGAACTCTTCGAGAAACTGTCGCCCCAGGTCACGGGCGTCTTTATAGTTGATGCCCACCATCTGAATGCCGCGCTCGGAGAGCGCCAGTAGCTGGGGCATTTCCTCCTTGCAGGTCGGGCACCAGGATGCCCAGACATTGACCAGAGATATCTGCCCGCGAAGCAGGGATTCATCCACCTCGGTATCAGGGTCCTCCAGCGTCGGGAGCGTGAACGCGGGAAACGCCTGGCCTATCAGGGCTGACTCGCGAGCACTGGGATCCAGCGAAAGCCCCCGGTACAAAAAGAAGGCCAGGCCAAGGAACACCACAAACGGAAGCAGCAGCAACAGGCGACGCATCATGCGCGAACCTCGCGTGCCGGCCTCATCGATTCGCGGTCAGCTGCGGCTGCACGGCGGCGACGGTAGCGACGGTCTGCCACGGCCAGCACGCCCCCGGAGGCCATCAGCAGCGCACCCAGCCAAAGCCAGCGTACAAATGGCTTGACCTGTAGGCGCATTGCCCAGCTGCCGTCGTCCAGTTCCTCCCCCATGGCCACGTAAAGGTCCCGCAACAGGCCGGGGTCGAGTGCGACATCGGTCATCGGCTGCCCTCGGGCAATGTACAGGCGCTTCTCCGGGTACAGGGTGGTGACAATCCGGCCTTCACGGGCAACCTCGATGGTCGCCGTATCGGCGAGGAAGTTGGGCCCCCGACGCTCGCCCAGTTCGGTCAGCGTAAAATCGTACCCGCCCAGATTCACCTGCTCACCGATATCAAGCCGCACATTACGCTCCATGGCGTAGTTCGACACCATCACCACGCCCACGATGGTGACGGCCAGGCCCACGTGGCCGACCACCATGCCCCAGTATGAAGGGGTCAACTTACGCAATCCGGACAGCGCAGAGGACGCATTGCGGACTTTATCAAACAGGTCGCGCACCAACGCCAGTACTACCCACAGGGCCGCCACCATCCCCAGCGCCACGGCGACATTCCACTGGCCGTTGTAAAGAAACGGTATCGATATCGCAATCGCCAGTGCGGCCAAGCCCGCCCCCAGTAGTCGCCGGAACAGCTCCCGACCGGGCATCTGCTTCCAGCGTGAGACCGGCCCCAGCCCCATAAAGGCACACAGCATGACGGTCAGTGGCACGAACAGGCTATTAAAGTAAGGCGCGCCGATACTGACCTTGCCCAGCCCGAGTGCATCCAGGATCAAGGGGTACAGGGTGCCCATCAGGACCGTGATCGTCATGATGACCAGCAAAATATTGTTGATCAGCAACAGAGCATCCCGGGAAAGCCAGCTAAAGCCCGCATTGGCGCTCATTCGCGGCGCCCGTAGCGCAAAGATCAAAAGCGAGACGCCGACCGTTATTCCCAGCAACGCCAGAATGAAGAGCCCCCGAGATGGATCATTGGCAAAGGCATGAACCGAGGTCAGTACCCCTGAGCGCACCAGGAAGGTGCCCAGTAACGAGAGTGAGAACGTGAAAATCGCCAGCAGTGCCGTCCAGCTCTTGAACGTGCCGCGTTTTTCCGTGACCGCCAGTGAATGTATCAGCGCTGTCCCGCTCAGCCAGGGCAGGAGCGATGCATTTTCCACCGGATCCCAGAACCACCAGCCGCCCCAACCCAGCTCATAGTAGGCCCACCAGCTACCCAGAGCGATGCCGAGGGTCAGAAAGGCCCAGGCAATGTTGGTCCACGGCCGAACCCAGCGCGTCCAGGCCGCATCGAGACGCCCTTCGATCAGCGCAGCGATGGCAAAAGCAAAGACCACTGAAAAACCCACATAGCCCATGTAAAGCATCGGCGGATGGATGATCAGGCCAACATCCTGCAACAACGGATTCAGATCGGCACCGTCGGCTGGCATGCCCGGCAACAGGCGATCAAAGGGACTGGACGTAACGACGATGAAAAGCAGGAACCCTGCGCTGACGACACCCAGAACTCCCAGAACCCGTGCCAGCATATCCCGTGGCAACTGGCGGGAAAACAGACTGACGGCAAAGCCCCAGCCACTGAGAATCAGACTCCATAACAGCACCGAGCCTTCATGAGAGCCCCAGACGGCGGTGAACTTGTAGTACCAGGGCAGCATCGAGTTGGAATTACGGGCCACATAATCCACGCTGAAATCATCCAGAAGAAAACTGGCGGTCAGGCTGGCATAAGAAACCAGTAGAAAAACAAATTGCCCCCATGCCATGGGCTCTGCAAATGCCATCCACAACGGGCGCCGGGTGGCGGCTCCCAGCAAGGGCACGGTCGCCTGAAGCAGCGACAGGCAAAGTGCAATCAATAACGCGAAGAGACCAACTTCAGGGATTGTCAGGGTAAGCATTTCGGGGCCGTGTTCGGTTGCGGGTTCGGCGATGACCGAACCTATCGGTGAAGGTTTCTCAGGTATTGCTTCGTCAGCCAGCCACAAGGCCAGCTGACGAATTCTCTATTACTTCCGACCAGGTTGGCGGGTAACGCGCAGATACGGTGTCTGCTCATCCCATCCGTCGGGGAAGCGCTCTTTGGCCTCTTCGTTGGAGAGCGACGGAACGATGATCACATCCTCGCCATTCTTCCAGTCCACCGGCGTGGCCACTTTGTGGTTGTCGGTCAGTTGGAGCGAATCAATGACGCGCAGGATCTCGTCCAGATTGCGCCCGGTGCTGGGCGGATACGTCAGCATCAGACGGATTTTTTTCGCGGAATCGATAATGAATACCGTTCGAACAGTCACCTTGGGATCGGCTTTTGGATGGATCATTCCGTACTGGTCGGCAACCACCTGATCCTTGTCTGCCAACAGGGGAAAATTGAGCCCCTTGCCCTGGGTTTTCTCGATATCCTTCGCCCAGTCTTTATGGGAGTCGAGCGGGTCGACGGAGACCCCGATCAGCTTCACACCGCGACTGGCGAACTCGTCCTTACGCTTGGCGAAGGCGCCGAGCTCTGTGGTACAGACAGGGGTGTAGTCGGCGGGGTGTGAAAACAGCACGGCCCAGTCGTCTCCCAGCCACTCATGAAACTGAATGTTTCCCTCGGTGGATGCGACGGTGAAATCGGGAGCGGTTTCTCCAAGTTGCAATGTCATCGTTTCATTCTCCTTTGCTTTGGCTGTCGTTCTCGGTTCGTCAGTACAGACGATATCTTTAAAGTCAACTTTAAGGTCAAGGCGTTTGTCAGATGTTTTTTAGCCTGATCCATCGAGCTCGACGTTCGTGCCCGATTTTTCGGGTATGAAACTGACATAGAGGAAAAGCACGGTGCCCAGCACAATGGCGATATCGGCAAGGTTAAAGGCTGGCCAGTGCCAGGATTGCCAATAGACATCAAAGGAATCCACAACATAGCCGCGGAATATCCGGTCAATCAGGTTGCCCATGGCACCGCCAAGAATAAGACTGTACGCGATGGCTTCTCCCCTGCGGCGGCACTGAAGAATCAACCTGATCAGTACGATCGAGACCACTACCGCGATTGCGATAAGAAAGTAGCGCTGCCAGCCTCCACCATCGGCAAACAGACTGAATGCGGCGCCGGTGTTCCAGACATGAACCCAGTTAAAGAACGGGGTCACCGGAATCGATTCGCCATACGCCATTGACTGCTGGACCAGCCATTTTACAACCTGATCAGACGCCGCAATCAGGCCCGAAATAGCCAGCAGGCCATACGGCAAGTGTTTTTTGGCAACGATGGACATTGTTTAACCCTTAAGCGCGAGGATGCGCCTGGCCCCGTTGAGTACGATAACCCCCGCAATGCTGCCGATGATCAGGTCCGGGTAGTTGGAGCCAGTCCACGCGACCAGGGCGCCAGCGGTAATGACCCCCAGATTGATCACCACATCGTTGGCTGAGAATATCCAGCTCGCCTTCATGTGCGCCCCACCCTCCCGATGTTTGGATATCAGCAGCAGACAGGTGGTATTGGCGATCAATGCAATGAACGCAATCCCCATCATTACCAGCGACTCCGGCTCACTGCCGAAGACAAAGCGCCTCACCACCTCTGCAAGTACGCCTACAGCCAGTATCAGTTGGAGTACGCCCGCGAGATGCGCCGCACGCACCTGCATTTTCACGCTATGCCCAACCGCATACAGCGCGAGCCCATACACGGCCGCGTCGGCAAAATTGTCCAGGGATTCTGCAATCAGGCCGGTGGAGTGCGCGATCAGGCCGGCCGTCATTTCCACCACAAACAGGACGGCATTGATACCGAGCAACCAACGCAGGGTGCCGGACTCCTGCTCGGCAGAGATAGCCGTATCCCCGACCGCCTTAATTGACTCAGGGTCGGCAGCGGCCGTTTCCTGAAGCGAAGCTCCCAGCCCGAGGGTCGCCAGCTTCGCGGTGATAGGCTCAGCCTCGCCATCGTGCACAACCTTCAACTGCCGATCAGACAGCTCAAAGGACAGCCCGCGAATGTCTTCAAAACCGTTCAGGGCCAGGCGAATCATCCGTTCCTCCGAAGGACAATCCATCTTCGGTACGGTATACACACTGATCCAGTTGCCGGACGCTTCAGAGGCCCACGACCCGGTATTACCCTCGGCGGGTGTTGCGTCGCAGCCACAGGCGTCTTCACAGGATTTACTCATGATACGGCTCCACTTGAGTATTGTCGGATTATGATTTAAAACCATATAGCCACTATAAGGTCAATAAAGCAGATACCATCTGTTGAGGAGAAACCCGATGCGCATTGGTCAGTTGGCACGGTCCGTAGGGGTCGACACCCAGACCATCCGTTTCTATGAGCGAGAGGGCTTGTTACCGCCGCCGGATCGTCAGGACAACGGCTATCGTATTTACACTGAACGGCATGTTGAGCGACTGGCCTTCATCCGGCGCTGCAGAATACTCGAGCTGTCACTCGCTGAAATTCACGAGTTACAGCGTTATCAGGGCGCGCCCCATCAGCCTTGCAGGGCCATCAACACCTTGCTTGATGATCACATCGCTCAAGTACGGTCTCAGATAACCGATCTGCAGGTACTGGAGAAACAACTTGTGTCGCTGCGAGCGAGTTGTAACGATGATCGGGAAATTGAGGCCTGCGGGGTTCTCGAAGGGCTCAGCGAAGGAAGCATGCAGTAGTAGCTTGAAGCATTACGCACCTGCCTTTTCAATTGCGTAAATCCAGTCAGTCCGGAACCCCTTCAATGGTGCGGGTCATCAAATCCACCATGGCCGGGCTGTCCCATTCCGCGGCACCGACCAGGCGGCCAATTTCGCGACCGTCATGATCAAGCAGCAGCGTTGTAGGAACACCTTCTATGCCCAGTGTTGAGGTCGCCAGTGTGGACGGATCAATATACTGGCGAAGATGCTGAATGCTTGTTTCCCGGTAGAATTTTTCAACAACGCTGATGCCTACGTGGTCAACGGACAGCGCGACCACTTCAAATTGCTCGCCGCCCAGTTGAGCCTGGAGTGAGTCAAGCGTCGGCATTTCCTCACGGCAGGGTGCGCACCAGGTCGCCCAGATATTGAGCAAAATCGCCTTACCCTTAAAGTCAGCCAGTGTCAGCGGCCTGCCGTCTTCGTCTTCAAAAGCCAGCTCGGGCAGAGTGCGAGGGGACTCCCAGATCAGGAAACCCTGGGGCCCCACCGACTTCGGAACCTTCCCTGCAGCCATAACTTGAGCGGCTATGGAAATAGCAAGCGCGAAAAGGACTACGGCGATTCCCCGGGCGGCAGATATGCGCTGGTGACTCATTGGACATTACTCCTGATTACAGTGGTCGGTTTGTTGCCGGCATGGTGCCCCACGCGTTACTCACTCTGTAACAGCTCTTCAATTCGCCCGTGCAGTCGGCCCCAGAACCCATCATCGGCTGCCGCGTTGGGGCCTTTGGCAATGGCCGTCAGGTAGGTCACCAGGTGTTCAGGCTTGAATTTCAATCCATGGAACCGGGCCCGCATCTGCCCTTCCGGGTCAATCACGTGGGTTACCACACCATGGACCTGTACACCCTCACCCGTATCCCTGAACTGAACGCCGTAGGCTTTAGCAAGTTCTGGTGTCAGTTCAGGTGGTTCCATCCTGGCTCGGTAGAGGAATTGCCAGTTGCGGGGATTCAGATCGAAATTCTCGCCGTAGGCACGCATGTTTCTCCGGGTGCCTGCAACATCTTCCCGGTCCGTGGCAATGGTGATGAACACCACCTCTTCACTCAGCCCTTCTTCTTCAACCCCGGTTTGCAACTGCCGGATCAGGTTCATATGCAAAGGGCAGGCCTCGGTACAGCGCGTGTAGAGAAAGTTAAGCACAACGGTTTTGCCGTTTAAGTCGGCAAGGGCAAGGGTATTGCCATCAACGCCTGTAAGATCAAATTCAGGGGCCGGCTGATCCACAAACTGGGCATACCGCTCTTTCTCGTTCAACGAGGCCTCCACATCTTCCATGGAATGGGCCATGGCATTGGTGCTGACCTGGGCAACCATGGCAATCAGCAATTCTGAATACACTGTTCACAGTCATTCTCCATTTGAGTTGTTTTCCGAAGGGAGTCCCGGTTTATTGTGGCTTGATATCGTCCAGATTCAGCGCAACGGGCAGGTCAGCTGGTGCCAGGCAAACGCCCTCGTCACTGCAGGCCTGTACCCGTACCGTCATGTCTAGCTTGCCTGCCTCTTTCAGCGCGGCGGTCTGTTTTTCATCTGGCAGCAGCCGGATGCTCGCACCGTCGTCGTACACCTCCAGGGCGGTGTCACCCAGCACAATGTCACTGACCCGGCCGCGCGGGTACTCCGTCGGAATATCGAGCGACTGGCCGCCAGCCGAAGACTTGGCGACGGTGGGGATCAGAAACTCCATGGAGGCTGGATTCGCATTCACGTGCCAGCCCGGTTCAATGTCCAGTGTCAGAACGATTTCACCGGTCTCCCCTATCAGGGCTTTGCCGCCTTCCGCAAGATTGAGGCGGACCTTATCGGAAGAATCTGCCAACCCCGTGCGGGCAACTGGCGCCTGGGGGTCGGAACTGGCTTGTTCAGGCTGGGCTGAGCCAGGGGCCTTTCCGGAATTGGTACCGATCAACATGAACGCCGCGATCGCGATCAGAAAAACCGCTATGCCGGTCAGCAATACTTTGGCTTGGGTTGTCATGGTTCATCTCCAGTATCTAGGGTTGTGAATTCTCGGTGCGGTTGATCGCCTCGACCAGGCTGTCGGTATCAAAGAGCCCAGTGAAACGGGCGACAACGGTGCCGTCAGCGTCAAAAATCGCCGCAAAAGGCAAAGCTTGCCCACCCGTCGCGGTTAACAATGCGTCTTTTTCGGGATCGCTTGCTGTCACATCCACCTGAATCGGCACCATGCCGGCCCGCGCTACGGCTTCAGCCACAGCGGGCTCTTTATACACGGTGCGCTCCAGGACCTTGCAGTTGATGCACCAATCGGCAGTGAACTCCAGCAAATACGGCGTGCCACGGGCTTTTGTGTCCGCCAGGAGTTCTGCGGAGTAGGGCTGCCAGACAAGTTCGTCTTCGCCGCTGCCCAACGGAGATGCGAATACCACTGTCACCGCAAGGGCAAGGCCTGTCGCCGTTGCAGTGATCACGCGAACGGCACCGCTCCCCTGAACGAAACGACGGAGACCCCAGACCAGCACCAGCGCCAGCCAGGCCCACCACAGCCAGGGGTATACCGCTTTGGGCACCAGGCTCGCGCTGAAAAAGACGGCGGCGGCCAGCAATATCAGCGCGAGCACTTCACGAATGGCCAGGGTCCAGGGGCCCGCCTTGGGCAACCGGCTCAGCCACTCGGGCCTGAGCATCAGTACCGCGTAGGGCAACGACAGCCCCAGCCCGATACTGCCGAATATCCCCATGATGACCGGTGTCGGCTGGGTAACGGCAAAGGCCAGAACGCCACCGAGGAATGGTCCTGCGCAGGGCGCGGCCAGAATCGCACTCAACAGCCCGGATACATAGGCTTCAAAGTAACGCCGGCCATGCGCCGAGGCGGCGAATGTCGGGACGGGGATGGGCAGATCGAGCCAGGTAATCACCGCAAACCCGACCATTAACGCAACCAGGACGGCCACGAATAGCGTTGACTGGAACAATGTGCCCCAGTTCCACTGCAGCAGTGCGGTCAGGCCGCCCAGCGTCAGGAAAAAGGTGAGTGTTCCGGCCGTGAATGCCAACGCGGCCAGCACCCGATGGGACCTCTGGCCGCCCGCCTCCCGCAGGATGGTCCGGACCTTGATGGGGATCGCGGGCAGCACGCAGGGCGTCAGGTTCAGCAGTAGACCTGCCATAACCGCCATCATGATCTGGCCGGCAATGAGTAATGAGGGCAGCTGATCCATTACTCAGTGACTCCCAGCATCCTGCCGAGCGCTTCCTGGCTGGGCACACCAGTCTGGCCCCGCCATTGTCCGCTCGTGTCCTTGAACAGCAGCCCTGGCGTCCCGCTGAAACCCGCCTCGGCCATCCACTGACCGTGTTGTTCGAGGGCCTGTTGAAGGTCGGCCGGGATCGGAGTGAGTTCAGAAATGCCGCGGCCGTCACCGCTTTTTCCGAAGTTTTCCTCAAACACCTGGAGCGCCGCGGCTCGATCCTCTGCGTTCATGATTGCTGCAGAAAGCCCCAGGCTGGACGGTTTGAGAAACCCAACCATGACCCAGTGCAACCTGACTTTCCCCTCCGCAACCCAATCCCTGGTTTGCTGCCAGAATTTGTGGCAAAAAATGCAGTTGGGATCCGCGAAGATATAGACCTCAGGGGCATCTTTACCGCCCTCGCTCACCAGATGGGGGTCCCGGGAGAGCTGCTCGGCAACCGACGCATACGTCGGCTTCGGTATATAACGAGCGGAATATTCGCTGGTCAGATCGTTGCCATCACTCTCCAGAAGTGCGCCGGAAAAAGTGAGGTCACCGAGACCATAGAGGATTCCGGTTTTCCCGTCGCCGGTCTTTACAACATAGCCGGTCACGCCCTCGGCTGGCGTGGAGAAGCGTTCAGTCACCGTAAAACCGATTCTCTCCTGCAGTGCCTTGATTCCCGGGTCCATTGGTGGTGACGCCGAGGCCAAGGCAGCGAATAAACTCAAAAAAAGTGCCATCGAAAGCTTATGGCAGAGCACGGTCATGCCGCGCACCGGGTATTCCAGATAGAATGACATCACAGATACGTTCCCGTTTTCATGTATTCATCAGTCGATAAAATCACCAGCAAAGCTGCCTACGTGGTGGTCTACCGCGCAAGGCCAAACGACAGGCACTCGAAGCGAAAGCCTCTGGTAATCAAAGGTTCAGGAGACTGTTGATTACTTGGGAGGAAAAGGGTCTGGGCCAGAAAGTACACGGCCGGAATGAGAAGAATAGCCTTTCGGGCAGGGGGAAGATAACAGCACTACCGAGTCTCTAATTGCAGATTTCCCGACATGGGACGTTGAACACGGGCTACTGCAGCTGCCCTCGGCATTGAGCCCGGCGCAGTCATGCATCACCTGGGTGTCTGGCAACATGACACAAGCCTCGGCCATGGGTTCCGCTTCAAAAGAGGTCGCGGCAACTCCCTGTGCAACGGGGAGAAGAGCCACGAGCAGTAGTACTGCCAGTCCCATAAGCCGTGTGGTCATCGCACTGATATCCTGATTACAGAACAGCTAAAACATCTTCCGCGTGGGAAGATAGTCGCCCACTTTAACCTACATTGGCGGAAGTGCAAACAGACACGCTCCATCACCGTATCCGCCAATTCGGCTACCAGAGTAAGATGTTGGCGGCGCACATAAGTTCCTCAGAAGCTTGGGTGTGGGGACTATCCGGGGATAAAACATCCGCTCTCCCTCGAGCCCTCAGTCGAGTGAAAATCATGTTCTTTCACGTTGATCGTTCCCCCCCACTGCCCCCTCATGCAATGATGCAATCAATGGGCAGGTAATATTGTACGGATGGGCATGGCACTGCTCAACCATCTCGCCCAGTACCTTCTCGATTCTCCCCAGTTGGTCGATTTTCTCACGCACGTCCCGCAACTTGTGCTCGGCCAGAGCGCTGGCCTCCTGGCAGTGAGCGCCATCTTCAAGTTGTAGCAGGTCACTGATTTCGACAAGACTGAAGCCCAGCTGCTGAGCCGTTTTCACGAACATTAACCGCTCGATATCAGCTGGACCATAGCGCCTAATACCACCTGGAGGACGTTCCGGCTCCGGTACTAGACGTCGCCGCTGGTAATAGCGGATTGTCTCGACATGGACGTTGGCAGCCTTAGCCAGGCCACCGATGGTCAATGAATTCGCTTTATCCGGCATACCCCTTGACTCCGTAGCTGACTACGGAAGTAATCTTATCTCATCGAATGAAACCATGAAAGGTGTCAGCGTTATGCCGAATTCCAAATCGGGGCGTGTCCCCTTGGCTGCGGGAGGTATTGCGGGCCTTTTGGCTTCGGCCTGCTGTCTCGGACCGCTGGTACTTGTCGCGCTGGGTGTCTCCGGTGCCTGGATGGGCAACCTCACGGCTCTTGAACCTTACCGCCCGATTTTCATCGGCGTTGCATTGGTGGCCATGTTCTTCGCCTGGCGTCGAATCTTCCGGCCAGTGGAACAGTGTCAACCCGGTGAAGTGTGTGCCGTACCACGGGTGCGAACGACTTATAAGGTGATCTTTTGGGCAGTAACGGCACTGATACTGGTCGCCCTGTTGTTTCCCTATGCCCTTCCTCTGTTTTATTGAAAGGAGATTGTCCCATGAAAATGCGCTTTGCCATGACGTTGCTTTTCGCCCTGCTCAGCATGCCCTCGTGGGCCGCCATGCAGACAGTGACGCTTCCAGTTCCGGGGATGACCTGTTCCGCATGCCCCATTACCATCAAGCTGGCCTTGAACAAGGTGGACGGTGTTTCACAAGTCGACGTGAGCTATCCGGATCGAGAAGCCGTGATTACCTTTGACGACACACGAACATCGGTGGAAGCCTTAACCCAGGCAACGGGCGATGTCGGCTATCCCTCCACCCTGAAATCCCTGGAAACGGACAGTAAGTGAGTTGTGATAAAGGACTCCAAGCGCCCTCTGTTACACGCGACTCGGCGCCTGCCGTGACAATGCCCCAGTAATTCAAGGAACTCGGAATGAATAGTGACAAAAACCTGCATATCGCTGTGATTGGTAGCGGCGGCGCAGCCATGGCGGCTGCCCTGAAGGCCGCGGAGCGCGGCGCCCGCATCACCCTGATCGAGCGCGGCATTATTGGTGGTACCTGCGTGAATACCGGCTGCGTGCCGTCGAAAATCATGAGTCGTGCCGCGCATATCGCGCATCTGCGCACGGAGAGCCCATTTGACGGGGGCGTCAGCGCCCAGATACCGAAGGTGGACCGGGCGAACCTGCTTCAGCAACAGCAGACGCGTGTCGAGGAACTGCGCGACGCCAAGTACGAAGGGATTCTGCGCGACCAGACGGCAATCACGGTCCTGAACGGTGAAGCCCGGTTTGTCGATGCCAATAACCTGGTGGTCCAGTTGAACGAGGGCGGCGAGCAGAACGTCCATTTCGATCGCGCCTTTATTGGCACTGGCGCCCGTCCCGCAGAGCCGTCGATACCGGGGCTGGCTGAGACGCCTTATCTCACCTCCACCAGTGCGCTGGCATTAATTACTGTGCCTGAACGGCTGATCGTTATCGGCGCCGGTTTTGTTGCCCTGGAATTGGCCCAGGCGTTCGCCCGGCTGGATAGCAAGGTCACCGTGTTGGCCCGCAGCCACCTGCTATCCGGTGAAGAACCCGCCGTCGGTGAGGCCATAGAGGCGGCGTTCAGGCGCGAGGGCATCGAGGTGCTCAAGCAGACCCAGGCCAGCCGTGTGGACTATACCGACAATGAATTCGTTATCGAGACCAATGCCGGTACCTTACGAACTGATCAACTGCTGGTGGCGACCGGCCGGATACCCAATACCGAAAACCTGAACCTGGCGGGCATCGGTGTGGAAACCTCCCGTGGCGCGATTCAGGTAGATGGGCAACTGCAAACCACGGTCCCCGGTGTCTATGCCGCCGGTGACTGCACCGATCAGCCGCAGTTTGTCTACGTCGCCGCTGCCGGGGGCAGCCGGGCTGCGGTCAACATGACGGGAGGCGAGGCCACCCTGGATCTCAGCGCCATGCCGGGGGTGATGTTTACCGATCCTCAGGTCGCCACAGTTGGCCTGACAGAGGCCGAAGCGCTCAAGCAGGGCTACAATGTGGACACCCGTCTGCTGGATCTGGAAAACGTGCCGCGAGCGCTGGTGAATTTCAACACCCATGGCTTTATTAAGATGGTGGCCGAGCGCGATTCGGGACGCTTGCTGGGGGTGCAGGCGGTAGCCGGGGAAGCCGGTGAACTGATCCAGACGGCAGTCATTGCACTTCGGTCACGGATGACCGTGCAGGACATCGGCGATGAACTGTTTCCTTATCTGACCATGGTGGAAGGCCTCAAGCTCTGCGCGCAAACCTTCACCAAAGACGTGAAACAGCTGTCCTGCTGTGCGGGATGAGTATTTGCCAAGGCGCCTTCAACCCAACCTCTATCATGCAAGTTCGGACGCTTTCTGGTGCCTTAGGCGAGCCATGAGCAGCTTGGCAACAATCGGTAACAGGGTAATGCCACTGACCAGAATCAGAAGCACCGTCACCACCCCGGACTCAGAGGCCATGAGCAAGCCACCAAACGCAGTGATCAGATAGGCTGTCGGAATAACACCGGCCAGCGTTGCGACCACGAAGCGCCAGAACGCGAGTGGTGTCAGGCCCGCTGCATAGCTGACCCCATCGAAGGAGATAAAAGGCACCAACCTTGATGTAAAAATGACAAGCATCAATGCGCCCTGAGAGCGTTCCTTGCCAAGCCAATTCAATACCGGACGTAGTCGCTTCCAGCGATGGATAACGTCGTACCCCAAGGATCGAGCAATGGCGAAAGCGATCAGTGCGCCGGCCTCAGCACCGATAACCACGATGACTGTTCCCCATAGCGATCCATAGACCGCACCGGCAACCATGGCGATCGGGGCGCTGGGGATCGGGCTCAGGACAATGGCCGTGATCATCAGGCCAATGATACCCACCGGCCCCCAATACCCCAGTTGGTCAATCCATTCCGACAAGGCCGCCTTGTTGGTCACGGTGGTCAATGCTCCGGTCTCCAGCATGACCCAATAGATCGCAGCCAGTGCAGCCAGCAAGAGCATAACCCCGACTATTTTTGCTTTTGCGTTCGGTCTAACTCCCATACTTGCCATGGGTACCCGATGAAATTCATGCTTCAGGGTGGTAGTCATAATCTCCTCTGGCGTTCTTACTCGCGCGTCCAGAATCGTCCCTGTTTTTCGAAAACAGGTACTTGCCGAGGGCTGCGACGCCAAGTACCGAGTTATGGTGATTTCTGGTGTATGGAAGCAGGCTGAAGGGGTGGCGTATCCTGTTGGTTGATCTCCGCCAAGATCACAACCAACAGAGGAATGATACGCCATGCCCAAGTCTAACCTGCATGCTCTTTCACAACCAGAGGTAGCCAGCAACGACCCGTTGCACGAGTTGATCCGGCAGGGTGCCCGGGATCTGATCGCACAGGCCGTTGAGACGGAGCTGGAGAGCCTGTTGAAGCAGTACGCGGACGTCAAGACGCCGGATGGCCGCCGTGCTGTGGTGCGCAATGGGCACCTTCCCAAACGCGCTGTTCAGACAGGCGTCAGCGACGTAGAAGTCCAGGTTCCCAAGGTCCGGGACCGCAGTGGCTCTGGCATTCGCTTCAACAGCCACCTGCTGCCACCCTACCTGAAGCGCGCCCGGAGCCTGGAGGAACTGATTCCCTGGCTCTACCTGCGAGGTGTTTCCTCCGGTGATTTCCAGGAGGCCCTGAGTGCGCTGGTTGGTGAACAAGCCAATGGCCTGTCGGCCAACACAGTGTCTCGGCTCAAGGCGAAGTGGCTTGATGAGCACAAGGACTGGCAGCGACGAGACCTGAGCCAGAAGCGTTACGTCTACTGGTGGGCGGACGGCGTGTACAGCAACGTCCGCCTGGATGACCGGCTCTGCCTGCTGGTGATCATTGGCGTGACCGAGCACGGCCACAAGGAGCTGGTTGCGGTCGAGGACGGCCACCGGGAGTCCGAAGCCAGCTGGCGAGAGCTGCTCACGGACATACGGGAAAGAGGCCTGGAGCCTTCGCCCAAGCTAGCTGTTGGCGACGGCGCACTGGGCTTCTGGAAGGCCCTGAGCAAGGTGTTTTCCGTGAACACAAGGATTACTGAGGTCAGCCCCATGAAAACGATGGTTTACCGCCTGAATTCTGGCGTTTCCAGGCTTTTCCTGTTCGCGTTGGTTGCCGTCATGCCGGCCCTGGTTCAAGCCGAGTCT
>NZ_JACDWW010000042.1:0-58005 GCF_016464145.1 Marinobacter sp. bablab_jr008 | reverse complement strand
TCTCAGGGAGGGTTTCCTCACCCGTGGCACCATGCATTGGTGATTGCTTATCGGAATACGCTTGTTCTTACTTTTCCGTGCCGGTTCACTTTCTCTGCTTTTAGCCATTGTTTTATTGAGTTTACTGTTGTAGTTTTCAGCTAACAAGTGTGCGCTGAAAGTTTGGTGCATGGTGAGTGTATTCAACAGTAAATGTGGACAGGTTAAAGATGAACGCAGCAGTGAAACCCGAAACAAGTGTGAGTGCTGTCTTCGGAAAACCGGACGAACGGGAACTCCGGGATCGCATGAAAAAGGAACTTCCCGCTGACACGTTCAAGCCGCAGACCTGGCGGGTGATCTGGTTTCTGCCCCTGCAGGCCATTATCTGGGGTGGGCTGGCGGTTATCCTGATGGCGGGTTTACCGTGGTACGCCAATCTGGCGCTGGCGTTGCTGGTGGGGCACACCATTGGTTGCCAGGCGCTGCTGGCCCATGAGGTGCTGCATGGTGCTCTGGGCATGAGCCGGCGCTGGCAGAATGTGTTTGGCTGGCTGGGGTTTGGGCCGTTGTTGGTGCCGCCGGAGTTCTGGCGCAAGTGGCACAATGTGGTGCATCACGGTAACACCAATACCGGTGATACAGACCCAGACAGCTTCGGCACGCTTCGTCGTTACAAGACCAACCCGGGCCAGAAAAAGTTTCATAAGCTGGCTCCGGGTTCCGGTACCTGGTACAGCTATCTGTTCCTGACTTATTCGTTCACGTTCCACGCCCAGCTGGTGCTTTGGATTCAGGCGAAACGCCGCAAGCAGTTCAAGGGGTTTGATCGCCGGAAGGCCATCGCGCAGGTGTTTCTGTGCCTGGGGGGCTGGCTGGCGCTGGCTGCGGTTTCTGGCTCTCTCGCGCTGTTTACGGTGCTGATTCCGTTCATGGTGGCCAACGCGCTGGGGCAGGGCTATATCCTCACCAATCACTTCCTGCGCCCGCAGACAGCCACCAATAACCCGCTGGATAATTCCATGAGCCTGCGCAGCCATCCGGTGCTGGACCGACTGCATTTCCGCTTTAGCCACCACATCGAACACCACTTTTTTCCGAAAATGGCCCACAACATGGCGCCGAGGGTTCGCAAGTGGCTGGAGGAAAACGAGCCGGAGCGTTATATGGCCATGCCTCACGGCACGGCGCTCAGGATGCTGTACACCACTCCGCGGGTGTACAAATCCCCGACGGAGTTGGTGGATCCTAATGATGAAAGCCGGGTATTTGATTTGCTGCCGTTACAATCAGAGTACTCAGCAGCTAATCTGAATTAACTCCCGGCGTAGCCAAGCTCTTTGTTCACCAGGTTAAACAGCTCACCCCGCTTGTGCCACCGATCAAAGTTCTCCAGGAACTGATCCGTGAGCGCCCGCTTCCAGCCGATAAAATCACCGGCCATATGGGCGGTCATGATCACGTTTTCCCGCTGCCAGAGCGGGTGGTCTGAGGGCAGTGGTTCCTCTTCGAAAACATCCAGTCCGGCGCCGGCAATCTCGCCATCGTCGAGTGCCTTGAGCAGAGCCTCGGTATTGACGATCGGGCCGCGGCCGATGTTGATCAGGCGTGCGGTCTTTTTCATGGCGGCAAAGGCTTTGGCATCAAACAGGCCTTCGGTTTGTGGCGTCAACGGCGCCGCAATCACCACGAAGTCTGCATGTGAGAGCTGCTCATAAAGCTCATCGTTGCCATGCACCGCCACGAAATCCGGGTCATCATGTCTCGGGGTACGGGCGATACCGTGGGCGTGCAGGCCGATGGCATTTACCAGCCGGCCAATCTGGCGGCCGATGGAGCCAGCGCCAACCACCAGTACCTGTTTGCCCTCGGCCCGTTCGGTATCTCTGTGTTTCCACTCCTGATTCATTTGCAGCCGGATGGAGCGGGGGAAATCCTTGGCGAACATCAGGATGGTGCAGAGTACGTATTCGGCGATGGTGCGGTCGAAAATGCCACGGGCGTTGGTGACCACCACATCGCTCTTGATCAGGGCGGGAAACATCAGCGCATCTACCCCCGCGCTGGTGGCGTGAATCCATTGCAGCTTGTCAGCACAGGGCCAGGCCGCTTCAAGGGCTTCGGTACGGAAGTCCGTGACCATCATGACATCGGTGCCGGGCAGGCTTTCACGCAGGGTGGGTTCGTCGCAGGCGAAGCGCACTTCAGCCCGGGCCTTGACCGCCTCTATACCCGGCGGTGCCGGCTCTCCCGGTGCTGTCAGAACGGTAACGACCGGTTTGCGTGAATCTGTCATGTAACCTCCGGTAATGGTGCACTCAATAACGACTGTCTTACTAGTCTGGTAGGCGGTTGTGGGCTGGTCAACCTGAGGCGGCCGGAACCGGTTTTTCAGGGGTTCGGTTATCCTTTAGTCCCGCTTGCTTGTACCCCCCCTCTTTCCTGACTAACCTGCAAAGGTACGCTTTTATTTACCCTGTCCCCCAGGAGGTGCTTATGGCGGAATCCGCGAACAAGGACACCGGCCAGACCAAGCCGCGTAAAGTGAAGTACCGGAAGACCAAGGCCAGTTGGAACCCTGCCATGCAGGCCATTCCTGTTTCGGGGATTCGTCGCCTGGTGAATATGGCATCTACCATGAAGGATGTGATTCATCTGTCGATCGGCCAGCCAGATCTGCCCACGCCCAAACATGTTATCGACGCCTACATTGATGCGCTCAATGCCGGCCAGACCGGTTACACCATGGATGCCGGCCTGCCGGAGTTGCTGGTTGCACTGCGGGATTACTATGGCAAGCGCTACAACCGCAAGCTCACCCGTGACAACATCCTGGTAACGAGCGGCGCGACTGAGGCCATGTATCTGGCCATTTCGGCCACCTCGGCGCCCGGGCGGCAGTTCATCGTGACAGACCCATCGTTTCTGTTGTATGCACCTTTGATCCGGATGACCGGGGGTGAGGTGAAGTTTGTTCCCACGAGGGCCGAGAACAATCACCAGCTGGATCCGGACGATGTAATTCGGGCCATGGGCTCCCGCACCTTTGCGCTGATTTTGAACAACCCGAACAACCCCACCGGGGCGGTGTATCCCCGCAGCACCGTGGAGACCATTCTGGAAGAGTGCGCCTATCGTGGTATCCAGGTATACGCCGATGAAGTCTATGACCACCTGATTTTTGATGACGATGATTTTGCCAGTGTCCTCAATTGCTCCATGGACCTGGACAACATCATGTGCATCAGCAGTTTCTCCAAAACCTACAGTATGGCCGGCCTGCGCGTAGGCTGGGTCATTTCCAGCCAGGCGGCGATCAAGTCCCTGCGCCGGTACCATATGTTCACCACCTCAGTGGCCAATACCCCATCCCAGTTTGCCGGAGTGGCGGCGCTGACGGCCGACCAACAATGCGTTCAGGACATGGTGGATATCTACCGGGAGCGTCGGGACAAGGTTGTCGAGTTGATTGATCAAACCCCTTACCTGACCGGCTACAAGCCCGGTGGTGCCTTTTTCGCCTTCCCGGACTTGCCGCCCCACGTGGATGGTTCGGATCTGGCCTTGCGCATGCTGAAGGAAACCGGTGTCTGCGTGGTGCCGGGGGACGCCTTTGGTGAGCACTGCACCAACGCCTTGCGGTTCAGTTTCTCCACTACCTGCGAGCGTATGGAAGAGGCCTTCGACCGGATCATCCCCTGGATGGCCAAGCAACAGTTCTGAGGCCTGGCATGTCGGCTCTGGAATCCGTCCTGATTCAATGCCCCTACTGTTGGGAGACGCTGGATATCAGCGTCGACCCGACCGTGCCTGAGCAGGAATATGTCGAGGACTGTCAGGTGTGCTGTCAGCCCATTGTTCTGACTGTCCAGTTGGAAGAGGGGCGAGTCGTCAGCGTGGATGCCCGCCCCGAGAATGAGTAAGCGCATGACCAATCGTTAATGCCAGTCAGTTGCGGTGCAGGGCGCTCTGGCGCAGGATAAAAGCCGACCAATTTGCAGGGAATCCAATCATGTTGAATCACGCCAAAGCCTGGCTGCTGTCTCTGTTCGTTGTGCTGACGGCTAGCGGTTGCGCAAGCCTTTCGCCCTACGCCATCTCCGAGGGTGAGATTGAGGGTCACCTGAAGGATGTGGTGGCGGAGTTTGATCGAAAACAGCTGCAGAGTGGGTCGCCTCTCAGTCTCAGCCTGGATGACGCTGATATTACCCTTGGGCCTGATGGTCGGGACGTAGCGGTGATCGACCTGCGTGGACAGGTAGCCCTGAATGCGTTGATGGCCAAGTTACCCGTGGACCTCGCTTTGAAAGTGGAGGGTGCGCCGGTATACGACAGCCAGGAGAAAGCAGTGTATATCCGCCGCTTGCAGTTACTGGAGAGCTCGATTGACTCGCCCTTTTTCAAAGGGGATCTGGCACCCATCACCGACAATGTCATGCGGGCGGTGGCTCAGATGCTGGAAACCATGCCGGTGTATCGTCTGGATGAAACCGATTTCGCCCAGCGCATGTTCGGGATGGTACCGATGGATGTGCGGGTAGCCCCGGGACGACTGGAGTTTGTGATGGCGGATCAGTAAGGCAGGATCCTGCCTTGCGGTGAGTGGAAGCAAAAAAGGCCGGGTGGATGACGTTCCTCCCGGCCTTTCTGCTTGCTGGTACCGGCCGATGGCTCAGGCCGTGGCTTTCAGCGCCTCTTCGAAGATGCCGGTGGCTTCGTCAATCTGGTGCTGGTTGACGATCAGCGGCGGCAGCCAGCGTACTATCTCCTGGTATGGGCCACACCGCAGCATCAGCAGCCCCCGCTTTTCACATTCTTTCAGGATCTTGCCGGCGCGTTCTCCGTCCGGGCAGTCTCCGCGGCGCATCTCCACGCCAACCATCAGGCCTTTGCCCCGGACATCTGCCATTTCCGGGTAGTCCTTTTTCAAACTGTGCAGGTTGTCCCACAGGCGTTTGCCCATCGCATCGGCGTTCTGCACCAGGCCCTCTTCCTGAATCACGTCGATGGTTGCTATGGCGGCAGCCGCCGCTACAGCGTTGCCGCCATAGGTGCCGCCCTGAGAACCCGGCCAGCCCTTGGCCATGGTTTCTTCTGAAGCCGCCAGAGCAGAAATGGGGAAGCCGCTGGCCAGGCCTTTTGCGATCATGATGGCGTCGGGTGTTACCCCGAAGTGTTCGTGGGCCCAGAACTTGCCGCTGCGGCCGAACCCGGCCTGTACTTCGTCAAACACCAGCATGATGCCGTGCTTGTCGCAGCGCTCCCGCAACCCCTGCATAAAACGAGCGTTGGCCGGCACATAGCCACCCTCGCCCTGAACCGGCTCAATCAGCATGGCCGCGGTTTCCTTGGGGGCGGAATAGGTCACAAAGATGCGATCCAACTCTCTCAGGCAGAAGTCCGTGGCCTCATCCAGGCTCCAGCCGTAATGGAAGGCGTGAGGGAATGGCGCGACGACCACGCCCCCCATCATCGGGCTGACGCCGGCTCGCAGGCCCACGCTGGAGGTGGTCATGGACAGTGAGCCCATGGTGCGACCATGAAAGCCGCCATGGAATACGATCACATTGGGGCGACCGGTGGCCTGGCGCACCAGGCGGATGGCACCTTCGGCAACTTCGGTGCCAGCATTGGAAAAGAAGAAGGCATTCAGCGGGTCCGGGGTCACGGCGCCGAGTTTTTCTGACAGTTCAGGTAGTCTCGGGTTCATGACTGTGGTGGCCTGGGCATGGATCATGGTGGCTACCTGTTTCTGGGCGGCTTCCACCACTTTCGGGTGACAGTGCCCGGTACTGGTGACACCAATGCCGGATGTAAAGTCCAGGTAACGGCGACCTTCAGGGTCAATGATATAGGCACCTTCGCCTTTGGCCGCGGTGATGCCGGTAGCCTGCTTGAGCAGGGGGGACAGCTTGCCTTTGTGGTCGGTCATGGACACCTCCCGAAGTGAATGGAATACCTCTTTTGCAGCCTAGTCAGGCCCCAAGGCGTTTACAAATAGCATCCCCGATTTCCCGGGTGCTGCGTTGTTCAGAGCCTTTCTCTGCGAGATCCGCGGCCACCGCATCAAACAGTTCCTGCCCGGCCTGGGCCAGCAACGGGTCTTTTCGGCCTAGCCAGTCCAGCATGCGGGCGGTGGTAAACAGCATGGCGGTCGGATCAGCGATGCCCTGGCCGGCGATATCCGGCGCGCTACCGTGGGTGGGTTCAAACATGGAGGGCATGTCCGGGTCGGTCGGGTTGAGGTTGCAGGACGGAGCTACCCCCATGCCCCCCGAGATCACGGCGGCCAGATCGGTCAGAATATCGCCCTGGAGGTTGCTGGCTACGACTACGTCAAAGGCCCAGGGGCTGGAGACAAATTTCATGCAGGCGGCATCCACCAGTTCGTGATGGGTGGCTACATCCGGGAATTCCCGGCTGATTTCCTCAAACACTTCGGTATACATGTCACCCCAGTAGCGCAGGGCATTGCGCTTGGTGATCAGGCATACCTGGCTTTCGCAGGTCTTGCCATCCAGTGTCCGGAAACTGCGGGTGCGGCCTTGCTGAAGACGTTCGCCGGCCCGTTTACGAGCCTGTTCAAAGCCGTACCGGATAATGCGCTCAGTGGCCCGGCGGGTGAACACCTCCATCTGGGTGGCCACTTCGTCGGGCGATCCCGGGCGCAGCCGGCCACCCTGACTGACGTACTCACCCTCGCTGTTCTCGCGAATCACCAGCATATCGATGTCCTTGGCACGGTCATCTTTCAGGTACTGGCGTGCGCCGGGGAGCAGTCGTGCCGGGCGTTCACACACCCACTGGTCAAAGCCTTTTCGCATGTCCAGCAGGGGCGCGAGCGAAATGCTGTCCGGTAACAGATAGCGCTCCGGGTCGTGCATGGGGCCCGGATCTCCCAGCGCGCCCAGCAGTATGGCGTCGTAGGCCTTGAGCTGCTCAAGGGCATCTGTGGGCCAGGATTCGCCGTGTTCTTCGTGCCAGGCGTGAGAGGGCCATGGAAAACGGGTCCATTCCAGTGGCAGGCTGTGCCTGGATCGCAGTGTCTCCAGGCATCGCACGGCTTCCGCGACCACTTCCGGGCCGATACCATCTCCGGGTGTTACTGCAATACGGGTGGTCTGGGCCATCCATGAACCTCCTTTTAAGAGCGGCTTGACTGATTAAATACACCAAAACCAGTGTAGACCCGCAGCCGGCAGATGCCACCCGACTATGGGAGGTATAGCGAGTTTTCGTTTTACCCGATTGCGGATGGTGTCTATAGTTGAATGTGATTGATTCTTTTACAGTTCCACCCGAATTCATTTCGAGCGAGCCACTCTGGAGCTTCTGTGGATAGACCCTCTGTTCTTTTTGATGAGTCCCATTGCGACGAGTGCGCCTGTGGTAATGGCCTCGACTTTTCGTTCAGCTTTGCCTTCCAGCCTATTGTTGATGCCACCAATAAAACGGTGTTTGCATACGAGGCGCTGGTGCGGGGAACCGAGGGGCAAGGGGCCATGACCGTGCTGGATAAGGTGAATAGCCAGAACCAGTATGCGTTCGACCAGATATGCCGGGTCAAGGCGGTGAAGCTGGCGTCGCGGCTCGATATGAAGGCCATGTTGAGCATCAACTTCATGCCCAACGCGGTCTATCAGGCAGAATATTGCATTCGTACCACGCTGGCGGCCGCCAAGACCTATGATTTCGACACCCGGAAGATCATCTTCGAGGTGGTAGAGGGTGAGGAGATGACCTCGGTTGATCACCTCACCTCCATCATCGAAGCCTACAAGAGCATGGGGTTCAGCACCGCCATTGATGATTTCGGTGCCGGTTACTCCCGCTACAACCTGATGATCTCGAGCCCGCCGGATTTGCTGAAGCTGGATATGGGGCTGGTTCGCAACATTCATGCGGAACCCAACAAGCAGGCAGTGGTCTCAGGTATCATCACCATGATGCGCCAGCTTGGCGGCCGAATTGTGGCGGAGGGCGTGGAAACGCCGGAAGAATACTTCTGGTTTCGTTCTCAAGGGATTGCCCTTTACCAGGGCTACCTGTTCGCCAAACCGGGATTCGAATGTCTGCCGGAGCCGGTGTTTCCCGACTGATTGACTCTTAACAGGATGTTTCCGTGCTCTATCGCCTGATTACCCTGATTGGCGGCCTGGTCTTTGTGGCTGCCTTGTTTGCCCTGGTCTGGTTCTTCTGCAAGAAGTTTCTGGAACATCATGGCGTGACCGACCAGACCTCGGACCGCGCGACTGTACTGGCTACCTGGACCTTTGCCGGAATCGCCATCGGACTGGTGTTTGCCGTCGTGGGCGCGTTCGTGCTTGGCCCATGGGCGTTCTATCGCACCCTGCGCGGTCATGGTGTCGACATTGCCGATGGTGCGGCTATCTGGTGGGGCCTCGGTATCGTTGCGGTATCTCTGGCGATTACCGCGGCTGGCTTCTTTGGCTTTCTGATGCTGGTCGGAGCCTATTGAGCCTGCTGCAGGTTGTGTAGCAAGTCCCGAAACCACACCAGCGCCGGTTCCTGTTCATAGGCCTTGTGCCAATACAGATGCACATCAATCGACGGCATCTCCACCGGCGGCGCCAGCACTTCGATGTCGGTGTTCTGGGCAATGATCCGGGCGTAGGTTTCCGGCATCGTCAGTAACAGGTCTGAGCTCTCCACCACCCGGCAAGCCGCGTAGTAATGCTGGCAGCGTAGGCGAATAGTGCGCTGGGCGCCGTGGCGGGAAAGCTCGAAATCCTCAATACCCGGGCCCTCGGCCCGTGACGACACCAGAATGTGCCGGGCCTCCAGGTAGCTGGCCATATCCAGCCCTTGCGCGATGACCGGGTGACCCTTTCGCGCCAACACCACCAGTCGGTCCTGCCTCAGCAGTTCATGACTGGTCTGGTTGCTCACTGGCAATAACACATCAATGGCAAAGTCCAGCTTGCCTGCGGCCAGTTGCGTTTCCATGTCTCGTCTTGCCACCCGTTGACTCTGAACCTCCATGTCCGGATACGGCGCGAGTTTTGAAATCAGTTGAGGCAGGAAGGTGGATTCCAGAACATCCCGAAGGCCGAGGGCGTAGGTTTTACGCTGGCTGGCGGGGTCGAAGGCGTGAAACTGATTCACAGCACTCTGGATCTGGTTCAACCCCGGGCGCATGGATTCCAGAAACCGTCGGGCCAGGGGGGTGGGCACCATCTGGTTACCCTGGCGGGTAAACAGCGGATCATTGAAATGATCCCGAAGCCGAGCCAGGGAATGACTGATGGCAGGCTGGGTCAGATGCAGAGCTTTTGCGGCCCGCGTCAGGCTTCCTTCCCGATAGATAGTGTCGAAAACATGCAGCAGGTTCAGGTCCGGTCTATTCAGCGCCATGATGAGGTTCCGTTGTTCTGAATAAGCATGATTAATGATAAACGATAAGAACAATTCAGTCGCGTAATAATGTGTTGGCTCCTAGACTGATTCCCATCTGATCGACATTGCCCCCGACAGGGCGGCCAGCGCGAGGAGCTGCACCATGGATTTCAACATTTCCGAGAAAGGCCAGGATTACCTGAAGCGCGTGAAACAGTTCATGCGCGACGAGATTTTTCCCATTGAGGAGCAGTATCACAAGGAGCTTGCCTCTCAGGAAAACCGCTGGGTGGTGCTGCCGATCATCAAAGAACTGAAAGAAAAAGCCAAGGCCCAGGGCCTGTGGAACATGTTCTTCCCGGACGACAAGTATGGCTGTGGCCTGCTCAACTCCGACTACGCCCTGATTGCCGAAGAAACCGGCCGCAGCTTCATCGCCCCGGAAATCTTCAACTGTAACGCGCCGGACACCGGCAACATGGAAGTGCTGATCCACTACGGCTCTGAAGAACAGAAAGCCGAATGGCTGCCGAAACTGCTGAGTGGCGAAATCCGCTCCGCCTTCTGCATGACCGAACCGGCGGTTGCCTCTTCCGATGCCACCAACATGGAAGCTACCGCCACCGTAGAAGGTGACGAAGTGGTGCTCAACGGCCGCAAATGGTGGAGCACCGGCATTGGCCACCCGGACTGCAAAGTGGGCATCTTCATGGGTGTAACCGACCCGGACGCGCAGAAACACCGCCGACATTCCATGGTGCTGGTGCCGCTGGATGCCCCGGGCATCACCATCGAGCGCATGCTCCCGGTCTTTGGCGCCTACGACGAGCCCTACGGCCACGGCCAGGTGTTGTTCGACAACGTACGTTTGCCCAAAAGCGCCATCATCGCCGGCCCGGGCCGCGGCTTCGAAATCGCTCAGGGCCGTTTGGGGCCCGGCCGCGTGCACCACTGCATGCGTGCCATCGGAGCTGCCGAGCGCGCTCTTGAGATCATGATCAAGCGCGCCATGACCCGCGAAGCTTTCGGTCGGCCAATCGCCAAGCTGGGCGGCAACCCGGACATCATCGCCAATGCCCGTATGAACATTGAGCAGGCTCGACTGTTGACGTTGAAGTGTGCCTGGGCCCTGGATACCAAGGGCATTATGGGCGCGTTGCAGGAAGTGTCGATGATCAAGGCGGTGGTGCCGAAGATGCTTCAGCAGATTGTGGATGACGCGATTCAGATTCACGGCGGGGCTGGTGTCAGCGACGATGATTTCCCGCTGACGGCATTGTTCGGTTACGCTCGGGTTCTGCGGTTGGCCGACGGTCCCGACGAAGTGCATCGGGCCATGGTGGCTCGCCTGGAGCTTCGGAAGTATAAGTCCTGATTTTGGGCTTGGGTGCTTTGGCTCTTCTGGCCTCTTGGCTCGGAGTGGGTGGCCGTTGGGGTGGGGCTTCTGAAAAGCGCTCCTTCGGCACATCCATGTGGCGCTTGTGTTCCGCCATCCATGGCTTCACAAATTTTCAGAAGCCCCACCCCAACGGCCACCTCTAACTTTTTGGAGGGACTGCCCTGAAGAAATGCTGGTGGTTGTGCCAGGGTGGATCTCGAATGGGTTACCGAGCGGTGCGCCAAAGAATTTTCTTCTTTTGAACAGCATACTGGAGAGTATGGGAGTTGGTGCCAGAGGGCCTTTCCAAAAATTTCGGAGGCCATGGATGGCCGGAGAGAAGCGCACATGGATGTGCTTGTAGCGGTTTTTGGAAAGGCCCTCTGGCACCAACTCTTACCCGAAAGCAAAGAGAACTCGAATTCCAAAATACAAAACGAACTCAAACGTAAAAACGGTGAGCACTAACATGACACAACGGGTATTTATAACCGGCGGGGCCAGTGGCCTGGGCCGGGCGATTGCGTTGCGGTATGCCAAAGAAGGGGCCAAAGTCTGCATCGGGGACATTAACCCGGAGCAGGGCGTGGCCGTTGAGGCGGAACTGAACAAGGCCGGTGGCGAAGGTTATTTCGTGGAATGCGATGTGCGCCGCCTGAGCGACTTCGAGAAAGTCCGTGATGACCTGGTCCAGAAATGGGGTGGAGTGGACGTAGTCGTGAACAACGCCGGCGTTGCCTCCGCAGGCTCCATTGAAGACACCACCATCGGTGACTGGGAATGGATTCTCGACATCAACGTATTGGGCGTCGTGCGCGGCTGCAAAGCCTTTACCCCGCTGTTCAAGCAGCAAGGCTCTGGCGCGTTTGTGAATGTGGCTTCCATGGCCGGGCTTATGCTGGCGCCATTGATGGACAGCTACAATGTTTCCAAAGCCGGGGTGATAGCCCTGTCGGAAACCCTCAGCCAGGAATTGCGTGATTCCGGCATTCACGTCAGCTGCGTGTGCCCGGCGTTCTTCCAGACCAACCTCGCCAGCACCATGCGTTCGGATATTCCCGGTATTCAACAGAACGTGAACAAGCTGATGAAGCGCTCCAGCATCACCGCCGAAGACGTGGCCGAGGATATCTTCCGCAGTGTGAAAGACAAAGACTTCTGGGTACTGCCCCACGCCAAAGAGCGCCGTATGTGGATGCTCAAGCGCCACGCACCCTGGGCGTTTGACTGGCTGATGCACCAGGAAACCAAGCGCTGGATGAGCAAGATGGGTAGCAAGGCGAACGCCTGAACACATCACAGGAGAGATTGAATGACACAGATCGACCAGGCCGTAGACATCCGTGAAGGCGAAGAGCTGGATATCAGCGCCGTCGACAAGTTCATGAAGCAGGCCATTCCGGGCCTGGAAGGCCAGCCGAGCATCAAGCAGTACCCCGGTGGTGCGTCCAACCTGACCTATCAGGTGGATTATGGCGACCAGTCCTACGTGCTGCGCCGGCCGCCGTTCGGCAAGATCGCCAAGTCCGCCCACGACATGCTGCGGGAAGCGCGGGTGATGGAGGCGTTGAAGCCAGCCTATCCCTATGTGCCCAACATTGTTGCGATTTGCGACGATCACAGCGTACTGGGTTGCGACTTCTACGTGATGGAGCGGCTCAAGGGCATCATTCTGCGCCAGGACTTCCCCAGGGATTTCGAGCTGAGCGCTGAAGACACTCGCAAGCTGTGCCTGAACGTGATCGACAAGCTGGTGGATCTGCATACGGTGGACGCCAAGGCCGCAGGCCTGGACAAGCTGGGCAAGGGCGCGGGTTACGTGCAGCGGCAGATTGGCGGCTGGAGCGACCGCTTCCGCAAGGCCCGTACCGACGATGTCGGTGACTTCGAAGAGGTCATGGCCTGGCTGAACGATAAGATGCCGGATGATATCGCTCAGGTGGTTATTCACAACGACTACCGTTTCGACAATGTGGTGCTGAACCCGGACAACCCGTTTGAAGTGATTGGCGTGCTGGACTGGGAAATGGCCACTATTGGTGATCCGCTGATGGACCTGGGCAACAGTCTGGCCTATTGGATCGAAGCCGACGATGAAGGCCCGTTCCAGATGCTGCGGCGCCAGCCCACGCACCGGCCGGGCATGCTGACTCGTAAAGAAGTGGTGGACTACTACATGGAGAAATCCGGCTTCCGGGCGGAAAAGTTCGACTTTTATGAAATTTACGGGCTGTTCCGCCTGGCGGTGATCATCCAGCAAATCTACTACCGCTTTTATCACGGCCAGACCAAAGACAAACGCTTCGCCGCCTTTGGCCACGCCGCCAACTATCTGGAGAAACGGTGCCAGCGCCTGATTAGCGAGAGCACCCTGTAATGGCCACGATTTATCTGGTGCGCCACGGCCAGGCCAGTTTCGGCAAGGAAAACTACGACCAGCTCTCGCCGCGAGGCTGGGAGCAGGGCAGGATTCTGGGCCGCTGGCTGGCGGGCAAGGTGGAGCCGGGTGCTGTTTTTGGCGGTAACCTGCAGCGCCATCGGGAAACTGTGGAGGCGATCACTACCGGTTACGGTGTCAGCCTGCCGGATATGCAGGTGCTGGAAGGCCTGAACGAGTTTGATCATCTGGAAGTGGTGGAGCGCCTGCGTCCGGAATGGGCGGATAAACAGGTGATGGCGCGGGACCTCGCCAGCTTTCCCAAACCTGCTAGAGCCTTCCAGCAGGCTTTCGAGAAGGCAGTGACCCGCTGGGTGAGTGGCGAGTTCGACCAGGAATACAGCGAAACCTGGAACGGATTCCGGCAGCGGGTTGGCCATGCACTGGATCAGCTGATTGAACTGGCCGATGGTGCCGATGTGATTGTGTCCACCTCTGGCGGCCCCATTGCGGTCATTGCCCAGCGCCTGCTTGAACTGTCAGACCGCAAGGCGCTGGAGATGAACAATGTGATTGCCAACACCAGCGTGTCCCGCATTCTGTATTCCGGCCCCCGGCGCAGCCTGGCCGTATTCAACAACTATAGCCACCTGGAAGCGGAAGACCCCGCCCTGGTGACATTCCGATAAGCTGAGGGAATTCCATGAGCAACAAAAACCTGTTCGACCTGACTGGCAAAGTCGCCCTGGTAACCGGCGCCAGCCGCGGTATCGGCGAGAGTATCGCCCGTACGCTGGCTCATTACGGTGCTCACGTGATTGTCAGTAGCCGCAAGATTGACGGTTGTGAGACCGTGGCCAGTAGCATCCGTGAAGACGGCGGCAGCGCCGAAGCCTTCGCCTGCCACATTGGCGAGATGGACCAGATTGAAGCGGTGTGGGAGCACATCGCCAAAGCGCACGGCAAACTGGATATCCTGGTGAACAACGCAGCCGCCAACCCATACTTCGGTCCGGTGGAAGACACCGACCTGGGTGCTTTCCACAAAACCGTAGATGTGAACATCCGTGGTTACTTCTTCATGTGCGCCCGTGGCGCTCAGCTGATGAAAAAGAACGGTGGTGGTTCCATTGTGAACGTGGCCTCGGTTAACGGCGTAAACCCCGGCCACTTCCAGGGCATCTATTCGGTGACCAAGGCAGCAGTGATTTCCATGACCAAATCTTTCGCCATGGAGCTGGGCCAGCAGAATGTGCGGGTGAATGCCTTGTTGCCGGGCCTGACCGATACCAAATTTGCCAGCGCCCTGACCACCAATGAGGCCATCAAGAAGCAGGCCATGGCCCACATCCCGATGAAGCGTGTGGCGGATCCCGATGAAATGGCGGGTACTGTGCTGTACCTGGTGTCTGACGCTTCCAGCTATACCACAGGAGCCTGCATTAATGCGGATGGTGGTTACCTGACGGTCTGACACAGATCGAGACGCAAAAAGGGCCGGATGATACGGATTCATCCGGCCCTTTTTTGGTATCGCGATCCGTGTTTAGCTGCAGGTCAGCGCTGCAAAATCTCCTTTCAGCTCACTGGCCCTGGCCAGCAGCTGATCTTGATGCCGGCTATCTCCAGCCTGCAGAAGATCGTGCATCAAGCCGGCCATCGCCACCCGGCTTTCGGCCAGCATGGCCTGGTATTCCGCTCCTCTGGCGCGCTCTGAGTGAACCAGCAACTCGTTCACCTGTTCAGCAAAGCCGGACTGGCGTCGTCTCTCCAGCGTGTCGAGCAATGCCAATTGCCAGTTTCTCCGCCCTGTTAACCAGATTTCTGTTTGCCGGCCACGGTTCGCTGACCAGTTTTCGACGATGGCCCGCTGTTGCTGATTCAGGTCGCCAAGCCATCGTTCAATACGCTCAATAGTCCGTTCAGAGCGCGCCTGTGCCGTTTGAGCGGGTGTTCCCTCCAGCATTTCCTGCTCCAGCTCCTGCTGCTTCTCCGCCATGTTGTCGGCTAGTTGCGCTACCTGCTCATCCGATAGAGAAGACAGCAGATTAACGGCTACCGGAGTGGCCCGTTCCAACAATTCGGGTAAGAAGTCCATGAGTTGTTCCTGATGGAACAGAACCGTGGCCTCGCTCGGCTTCCCTTCCTCCAGATCTGATTTGAGGACTGCCAACCATTGCTGGTAACGGGGCAACTCTGCCGAGCAATGCCATTGTCTGAGCGCTTCCAGATCCTGACTCAACTGAGCTTCTTGTTCACCGGTCAGGCTGATGTAATCCTCTACCCACCAGACGACGCCCCAGTCGGCGTACCGGTAGGCCAGGCGCGTCTGACTGCAGCCCGCCAAAAACGTCAGTAACACCAGCCCGACGATCCAGCGGGCGCGTCGTGTTCCGGGCGTTGGGGCATCCATTACCTATGCTCCTTGGTAAAAAGCCGTATGGAAAAATGTTGCATGCTCACTAAGATGTTGCGATCCAGCATCGGTGGCAGTGTCTTCTCTCCTACGCTGCGGTCGCCTGATTGGATTCGGCAGTGTTCCATACGTTAAAACCGGGAAGGAAAACATGTCCAGTTACAAGCAAACGCGTGTGCGCCAGTTTGTTTTTGCCTTTTACATGTCCGGCATCATGTCGCTTTTGATGTCTGGGATTATCACCCTGATCAATACCGGCTTGACCGAGGGCTATTTCCATCGCTGGGGCGCAGCATTTGTGGTCGCCTGGACGGTGGCCTTCCCGCTGGTCAGCTTTATCGCACCAATGGCAGGCAAAATGGCGGACTGGACCATGGCCCGATTGTTTTCCAAAGAACGCCGGCCAGACTGATAAGGCCAGTGTATTGCTGCTATTCACCTTACAATTGTTCGCTTAAATGTAAAAATCTGTAAATCCGTTTCTCTCGCCTCACCGTAATTTGCTTTCGACACTGGTCAGGGACTGAATCAGTGCAGGTTCGAACCACTTTAACCTGGTAATCAACCCCTCCAGACGAGGCACGAAAAATGAAAGCAAAATACGCTTTACCGATGGTTTTAGCGGGCAGTGTCATGCTATCCGGTTGCTGGCTTGATGACGATGATAACGACGATAACGGCAGCACCGATGCTGTAACCCAAAGCATTCTCGAAATCGCTGTTGAGAACGAAAACACGACCATTCTGGAAGCTGCCGTTCTTGAAGCCGATCCATCCATCGCGGAACTGCTCGGCGGAGATGATCAATTAACGGTGTTCGCACCGACCGACGCCGCCTTTGAAGCCCTGCTGGGCGACCTGGGACTTACGGCGGAACAGTTGTTAGCCAACACGGAGTTATTAAACACCGTTCTTACCTACCATGTCCTTGCAACGTCTGTGGGGGAAGTGAAGGCTGCCGCTGCGATCAGCGTTGCGCAAAGCCCGGTCCCACAAAATCTCGTTCCAACCGTGAATAGTGAAAACGTCGCGCTGTCTATTTCACAGGAAAGCGGAGAAGACGTGCTATACGTCAACACGTCTCGAGTAACGGGGCCAGATGTAGACGCCACCAATGGTGTTATTCACATTATCGACAAAGTGCTGCTTCCGCCGCCGAGCGATCTCAGTGATACAGACTCAACGATTGCAGAAATCGTAACCGCGCTGGCAGGGGCTGAAAACGCGGAGTTTACAACGCTACTTGCGGCACTCCAGACCCCTGGTGCGGCAGCGTTGCTCACTGCAGCTGCGGATGTTGATGCAACCTTGACGGTGTTCGCGCCAACAGATGCCGCTTTTGAGGCGTTACTGACGGATCTCGGTATTACAGCCGGCGACTTGCTCAATGATCCGAATCTGCCAGCCATTCTGAGCCAGCATATTCTCGGAACTACGGTCGGCTCTCTTACGGCATACGCTTCTAACGGCGGAACTGTAACAACATTGGCCAGCAACAACTTGAACGTTGATATACAGGACAACGCTCTGGTTATCGAGGGCAGTACCGTCGTCGAAGCTGATGTTGAGGCGTCTAACGGCGTGATTCATGTGATCGACGAGGTAATTTTTACAGTCGACTGACAGACGAAACACGCTTTCTTTGAACAAAGTATGAATGCCAGGCCGGCTGCTGCAGCCGGCCTTTTTATATTGACTTACTGAATCGAAGAAGCCGGATTTTCGTCGGCAGACTGGGATAAGGTCATGCCCACGGGAGGCCGGAAATGCAGAGAGTAGAGAACCCGATCCAGAACCGCCTGACCGTTCCAGGCCGGATCGTTGTTCACCATACCGACAATGGCCCAGGTGGTGTTGTTATCGTCCCGGGTGAACCCCGCGATTGAGCGAACATTCTCCAGATAACCGGTTTTGATTCGGCCTTCGCCATCCATACCGGTGTTGCGAAGCCGGCGCGCCATGGTTCCGTCCATGGCGATAATGGGCATTGAGGCCATCAGGTCAGAGGCGTAGGGGCTGTCCCAGGCCTGTTGCAGTATCTGGGCGCCTTGCCGGGCCGTGATGCGACCATGGCGGGTGAGCCCGGCGCCATTGTCAATCACCATGCCTGCGGTGTTGATGCCCATATTCTCCAGCCATTCGTACACTGTGCGGATACCGGCTACCCGGTCGTCTTTGTCATCTTCCTTGCGGAACTCGGCGCCAATGGTCAGCAGCATCTGGCGGGCCATGACGTTGCTGCTCCATTTGTTGATGTCTCGCACCATGGAAACCAGATCAGGTGAGGTGGTGCGCATGATCAGCCGTGCGTCTTCCGGTGTGCCCTCAAAGCGGTCGCCACCACTGACAATAATGCCCATTTCCGATAGCACAGAACGAATCACGGAAGCAGAGTACCGTTCGTGCGGTAGCAGAGACAGATAGGTGGTGCTGCGGCAGCCTTGCGGTAACTGTCCGGTTACCCGAACCGTTACCTGATGGTTTTCATGAAATACCGGTTCCCAGTCAAACCGGCTGCGGGCAGGGCAGGGACCTTCCGGTAATGCGGTTACCCGGTTATCAATGGAGACTTCGCCCAGATCCGGGGTTGTCCAGGCCTGTGTTCCACGCTCATCGGCGCGTACCTGAAAATGCAGCAGATTCAGGTTGGTAAGATAGCCGGAGGGTTCCACCAGAAAGGGGGCGTGGGGGTTGTCGCCGTTATCCTCGAACGCCGGGAAGCCGCCGTCGACCCGGAAATAGCTGCCATCCAGTACCAGGTCGCCTTCAATACGGTTGATGCCCATGCTCTTGAGTTCACGCAGGGTGCTCCAGAGCCGTTCCAGGGTCAGTTTGGGGTCGCCACCGAAGCGTACGTAGAGGTTTCCTTTCAGGCTGTCGCCCACCATCATGCCGTCTGTGAGGAAATCGGTATTCCAGTGGTGGGTAGGGCCCAGGAGTTCCAGGGCGGCATAGGTGGTTACCAGCTTCATGATGGAGCCCGGGCTCATCAGTGTGTCAGCGTTTACATACTGCTCAATGCCGGGGCCGTTCAGGGGAATGGCGGCCACACTCAGGGCTTCATCGCTGTTCAGGGATTTGCTGGCATAACTTCGGATCTGGCTGGCCCAGTGACGGGAGCTGGCGAAGGCCTCTTCCGCAGAGGTCTGTTCTTGAGCGAAAGCCTGGCCGAGCGGGGCGCTGGCCAACGCGATGGCCAGCGCCACTGCTCCTGACGCATATCTGCCTGTGGCAAGGCCTTTGCCCGCCTGCAACCCCTGAGTATTCATGACCGGAACCCGTTGTTGTGTTCTCTTTGTACAATAGCCCATTCTTTGCGTATGTACTATGCAGAAAAGCTATACATGACGTTAAAAAATGGCAGTAGAGTCTTTGTTTATATTGAGTTTTTGTGACATCGAGTAAGTGGCCTGAAGAATCAGTGAGTTAGTATGACGCCAGCCCAGGGGCCAGCGGGCCAATGGGCACAGATTCTAGTGTGGGACAATGCAGAAAATGACGAAAACAAGGGAACGATCATGTTAAAAACGCTGAAGCATCAGGTGAATGTGCTGGAATCGGTTGCCACTTCTTCTTTTGCCGCCTGGCGCGGGTGCCTGGTTATCAAGGCCGTTCCGCAACCTGAGAAGCCGCTGGTTCTCTATGACATTGAAGCTTGTCCATACTGCCGACGTGTTCGTGAGGTGCTGACGGCATTGCATCTGGACGTTGAGATTCGACCCTGCCCGAAGGGTGGTCGGGTATTCCGCCCGGAAGCCGAGACCCTGGGGGGCAAACAGCAGTTTCCCCTGCTGCATGACCACAACACCGGCGAAGTGCTGTATGAATCCGAGGCGATTATCGAGTATTTGTTCCGCCAGTATGCTAATCGTTCCGTGCCTCGCTACTACCAGAGCCGTCCTTGGCAACCGGCGCTCGGTGCTGCGGGCTCCGGAGCCAGTGAACTTCGCGGAATGCGAGCGCGGCCAGCCCGGCGGCCTGAGCAGGGACTTCACTTGTGGAGTTTCGAGGGCAGTCCGTTCTCGCGCCTGATTCGGGAACGACTCTGCGAAAACGAGATTCCGTACACCTTGCATAATCTGGGCAAGGAACACTGGACAGAAGCAGGACCGGCCCGGCAGCGCATCAAACCCGGCCCCTATCGGCCAATCCCGGGCGGCAAGCGGGACGCGTTTTTCCAACAACACGGCCGGGTGCAGGTGCCCTATCTGGAAGATCCCAATAGCGGGGAGGGGTTGTTTGAATCGGCTCGCATTCTTGCTTATCTGGAAAAAAACTACGGGTAACGAGTTTGCGGAACCGGGGCTGCTAATCCGGCTGCCAGCCGGTATCATCTGCGCGAACAGTGAGCCTTCGCGGAGCCAGGAGTGTTATGTATACCGGCCAGTGCCTTTGTGGTGATATCCAGTTTGAATACGATGGCCCGATTGGGCCTATAGCGCTGTGCCATTGCAGCCAGTGCCGTCGCAATCATGGCAGTGCCTTTTCAGCCAGTGCGCCGGTTCAGGCTGTCCGGTTCCGATTTACGGCCGGTGAGGACCGGATCACCGAATTTGAATCCCGGCCCGGCAAATACCGGGCCTTCTGTAGCCGTTGTGGAAGCCCTCTTTACAGCCGGGTCGACGCTATTCCGGGCATCCTCCGGCTGCGAATTGGCGTGATCAATGAGCCGCTGGGAAAACAGGCGGCCCAGCACGTTTATGTGGGGTCGAAATCCGACTGGTTCGAGATCACCGACAACCTTCCGCAGTTCGAAAAAACCGAAAGAACCAACGACCCGCACTGAGCCTCAATCCGCCGGCACCATCCGGTATACCTTGCCGTTATCGGAGTCGGTCAGCAGCCAGAGTGCGCCGTCTGGCCCCATACGCACATCGCGGATACGTTCACCCAGGTCGGTGAGCAGATCTTCCTCCTCGATGACTTTTTCTCCGTCGAGGGACAAGCGCACCAGTTTCTGAAGCTTCAGGGCGCCGACAAAAAGATCGCCCTGCCACTGAGGGAACAGATCTCCGGTGTAGAACGCCATGCCAGAGGGCGCAATGGATGGGTCCCAGTAATGCAGTGGTTCTGTGATGCCTTCCATCGTGGTACGACTGGAGATCGGCAGGCCCGAGTAGTCAATGCCGTAGGTGACCTTGGGCCAGCCATAGTTATTACCCGCGCGAAGGACGTTGACCTCATCGCCGCCCCGGGGGCCATGTTCATGGCTCCAGATCTCACCGGTTTGTGGGTGCCGGGTCATACCCTGAATGTTGCGGTTGCCATAGGTGAAGAAAGACGCGTTGAAGCCGCTTTGATCGGCAAAGGGGTTGTCCTCTGCCGGCTCACCGCTGATGGTGATTCTGTGAACGCCACCGGCATCGTCTGCGGTATCCTGAGCACGATCCATTTCACCCCGGTCACCGACTGAGATGTATAGATTGCCGTCGCGATCAAACTGCATCCGGCCTGCGAAGTGCCGGCTGGTGTTTGAGCGGGGAAGAGCCTCGAAGATCACCTCGACATCTTGCAAAGAGTTGTCAGCCAGAGTTGCCCGGGCAACCCGTGTGGTCATGCCCTCGCGATTACGATGCGCGTAGCTAAGGAATAACAGCCGGTTAGCCTCGAAATCCGGATGCAGCAGTACATCCAGCAGACCACCCTGGCCCGAAACGACTAGCTCCGGCAGGCCTTTGACTGGTTCACTGCGAAGTTGCCCATCTTCCAGAATTCGCAAACGGCCTTCCCTTTCGGTAATCAGTGCAGATCCGTCGGGCAGGAAAGCGATGGCCCAGGGGTGTTCCAGCCCCGCGGCTACGGTTTCCAGATGAAAGTCTGCCTTTTCGGATTGAAAGGTCTGGTTTGCCTGTGTGGCCAGGGCTGCCGAGACCAGTAGGCTGGCCAGAGGCCACTTCCAGAATTTGCGCTTGAACATATCCGTCTCCGCCTCTCTGTTGTTCTTAGAGATCTTCAGCACCTGCAATAACCATAGCAGGTCGTGGTATTGCGGCCGATGCGAGCCTCTGGAGATATAGAGTTTCGCGATAATTTCGGATCATTTGCATTTGGTGTTTCAAATCTAAACCATTCGCATTAACATAGTGGGGTTTAAAAATGACGTGGTCTTAATCAACCAAGGAGCCGTTAGATGTCTCTGAATCCGGAGCCCCGATTTAGAAGAAAAACCCTGATCACTGCCATGATGTGTGCGACTCTGCCAGGACTGGCAGCAGCGCAGGGCAGCGAACCGAAGGCATTGGAAGCCCTGGATGTTACCGCAAGCCGTGGCCAGGTGGCCTCGGAAGCGACGGAGAGTTACATTAGCGGAGCCAGCACAACCTCCATGAAGATGGAGCTGTCACACCGGGAGGTCCCCCAGGCCGTCACGGTCATTACCCGCGAACAGATGGACGATTTCGCCCAGAACGACATTAACGATGTTCTGGAAGGCACCACCGGTGTCACCGTAGAGTCGGTGGAAACAGACCGCACGTATTACACCTCACGTGGTTTCGATATCAACAACTTCCAGTACGACGGTGTTGGCATGCCGGCGGTATATGACAACGTTCAGGGTGAGCTGGACACCGCTTTCTTTGATCGCGTGGAGGTGGTTCGGGGCGCCAACGGTTTGATGACCGGTTCCGGCAGCCCGGCCGCCACAGTCAACTTTATCCGCAAGCGCCCAACCGCTGACACCAATGCCTCGGTTGCGGTGACTGGTGGTTCCTGGGACAAAAAACGGATTGTCGGTGATGTTTCCGGTGCCGTGTCTGAATCCGGGGCGGTGCGCGGCCGTGTGGTTGCCGGTTATGAGGACAAAGGCTCCTACCTTGACCGGTATAACAACGAAAAGCAGATGTTCTATGGGGTGCTGGAAGCAGACCTGACCGATGCCACGTTGCTGACCCTTGGCCACGCCGTTCAGACGTCTGATACAGACAGTCCGTTGTGGGGTGCGCTGCCTTTGTTCTACTCCGATGGCTCAGCGACGGATTTTGCGCGTTCAACCAGCACGGCTTCAGACTGGTCCTACTGGGACAACACCCAGCACAACAGCTTTGTTGAATTGCGTCAGGAGCTTGCTGGTGGCTGGAGAGCCACGGGCACGGTGTTCCGGCTGGAGAATGAAAGTGAGTCCGAACTCTTTTATCAGTATGGTACTCCGGATCGCCAAACGGGTGAGGGACTTAAAGCCTACCCCAGTCAGTACGACCTGGATGTAGAGCAGTGGGTCGTGGATGCATACGCTACCGGCCCGTTCCAACTGGCTGATCGAACCCATGAGCTGGTTTTGGGGGCATCCTGGTCTCGTTCAGAGACGGTGGATGAGTCTCGCTATGGCCGCGGCATCGGGAATCCCTTGCCACCGCTCAATGAGTGGGATGGGAACTACCCCAAGCCTGCTTTTGATAATGGTGTCGGCGGCTCTGACTGGACCGACCGCGAAACGTCCACCTATGCTGCCGCTCGTTGGTCGCTGACCGATCAACTCACCGCCATTACAGGGCTCCGTCTGACCTGGCTGGATAACAAGGGCGAAAGTTACGGAGCGACCAAGGAAAGCAGCTACGATGCCGTGAAAACACCCTATGCAGGTCTGATCTACGACATCAATGACGATCATTCGGTCTACGCCAGCTATACCGAGATTTTCACTCCCCAGACTGAGGTGGACATCAATCGTGATCGACTGGATCCGATTGACGGGGTCAACTATGAGCTGGGCCTGAAAAGTGAGTTTCAGAACGACCGTGTGAACACCACTATTGCTTTGTTCCAGACTGAGCAGAAGAACGTAGCCGAGGCAGAAGGAGTGTTCTCCGGAACCAATGATTCTTATTACACCGCTGTGGATGGGTTGACCAGCCAAGGTGTGGAGGCCGAAATAGTGGGTGATCTCACCGACCGAATTCAGCTCTTCGCCGGTTATACCTATGTGGATATTGAGGACAAGGATGGTAAAGGGGCCAAGTCCTTCGTGCCAGAGCATCTAGCCCAGTTGCGCGCTACCTGGAAGGTGCCTGGGGTCGAAGGGTTGAAGCTTGGTGGCAAGGTACGCTGGCAGTCTGAGATTACCCAGGAACAGGGTGTTGCGACTACCGGCCCGAATGCCGGTGAGACCATCGTCACAGAGCAGGACAGCTATGCGGTGCTGGATCTGATGGCAAGCTATGATTTCGCCCGACACTGGAATGCAACCCTGAACGTAAACAACGTGACCGACGAGAAGTACATCGAGAGCCTGAAGAAATTTGGTGCCTCGGCCCAGGGTTTCTACGGTGAGCCGGCCAATGCCAGCCTGACCGTTTCCTGGGTGTATTAATCACAGGGTGGGGCAGTCGGCGCTGCGCTGGCTGCCCCGGTTTTTGTTGATCAAGCCTCAAGGAGAGTGAGCATGAATCCGGAACAGGAAATACTCGATGGATTGAAGCTGGCGGCAGGTTCAGGTGCCGTCATAGGATTGATTGCGTTGGGAGTGATACTGGTTTCGATGGTCGGAGCTAGCTGATCCGCTCTTTCCGATAGATCCCACATGTTCCGCAATAGCCGCCTCCGGGCAATAAATATTTGAGGCAGCACCCTTTGCGCTGAGGGATGGCACACCACTGTTGGCTGAATTCTGCCGGAATCCAGTCAATGTATCGGTTGGCCTCGCATTTGAACTGCGCCAGCCAGCTACCGGCCTGTTTACACAACTCTGCCGGATTAACCCGGTTCCACACCACCGAATAGGGCGCACCCAACGCCAGCCCGACACTGCTCCAGTAGGCCCCTGGACTAACCCCGAAATGCTGCCGGAACACACCGTACCAGTCTTGCATCTGCTCACTGAGAATTCTTATGAACGCCTCAGGCTCCAGGATCTCCTGTTCACTGGCCGCATATTGCCAGCGAGACGGGTCCGCTGGTGTTGATGTTGTCGGGCACAGGAAAACCCGCCGGGGATCGAGTGCAGCACTGCTGCCATCCCTGAACAGCCGGATCACCAATGGTCCGATAATCTGAAGTGCCAGGCTCTGGTGCAGGACAGAAAGCCGCGCCTTGCGGAGTCGCGGATGATCGGCATCCTGATAGTCCTTGAGGACCTGTTGTTGCAGAAGGTCTGGATTTGCCAGTAGCTGGGCCAGGGAGAACAACGCGGGTTGTTCGCGGTTGGCGGGTGTCAGTGCGCTGTCCATCAGAGTGGTAGCGTCAAGGCCGTGGCGGGCCAACAGATTGTGGTAATCCGTCAGCCATTGCGTTGCTGTCTCAGCCGCGACCATGACGGCTTAGCCCCCACAGGAAGTACAAGCCGCCGACCAGGGCGGCCAGCAGCCCCGCGGGTAGCTGATTGGGATACACCAGAACCCGGGCCAGGTAGTCGGCCAGTGAAAGCAGTAGGCCCCCTGCCAGGGCTGCGACCAGCATTTGCCGGCCCACGGTCTGTTGTCCCAGTACCCGGGCCAGGTGCGGGGCGATCAACCCGACGAAGCTTAATGGCCCGATCACTACAGTCGACGCCGCGGTCAGCACGGCAGCCAGCACCAGTAGAAGAAGTCGCGCCCGTGGCACCCGCAGTCCCAGGGCAGAGGCGGATGTTTCGCCCAGAGGCAGCAGTGTGAGCGGTCGCAGGGCAAGCAAGAGCAAGGTCGAAAGGCCTACCACCAGTGCCAGTAAACCGATGGCTTCGGATTCCGAGATCAGCCAGGTGGAGCCGTACATCCAGTTCAGCAGGCGTGCTGCAACGGTGCCGCCAGAGGCCATCACCAGTCTCAGGCCGGCATCCATGAAAACGTACAGTGCCAGGCCGCCAAGCAACAGCTGGTTGCCCGCAAACTGGTGCTTGCGGGCCAGCAACAGTAACAGGCCCAGAGCGCCGGCGGCACCCGCCGTGGCCGCCGCCAGTTGGCCAAGCCGGCCAATCTCAAGCCCTGTCAGGACCATAACCACCATCACCAACGCTGCACCGCCGCTGATGCCCAGCAGCTCCGGGCTGCCCATGGGGTTGCCGGTCATCCGCTGAATCAGGGTGCCGGCCATACCCAGAGCCATGCCCGCAAGGATAGCAGCCATCAATCTTGGGCCTCGCCATACCCAGGCGTCTGTCCACTGCGCCAACGGGGTCCGGTTCCAACCTTCAAGACCCGGAGACCAACTCATGGAAAGAATGATCGTCAGGGCTAACAGAGAGCACAGAGTTCCGGCAACCAACAGCGGGCTTCGGCGGCGCGGCAGAAAGCCCGCAGGTCCGTTGCCCTGGTCAGGCATATGGTGAGTGTTTCGGAACCCCTGAAGCGCCAGAAGGATAACCGGGCCGCCAATGAGAGCGGTGGTGGTACCGGTCGGCACCAGCGAGCCGCCATCCCAGGCAGTCGCCCATTGGGCCAGAGTATCCGCCAGTAACAGCAGGCCGCCACCAGCCAGTGTGCTCCAGAACAGCCGTTCGGTCAGTGTTCTGGCGCCCAGCAGTCTTGCCAATACTGGTGCTGCCAGGCCAACAAATGCGACAAGACCAACCCGGCTCACCACCACGGAGCTCATAAGCACCACCAGGAAAAGTGCAGCGGCGCGAAGTAACGACACCTTTGCTCCCAGCGAATCTGCTGAGGCCTGACCAAGCTGAAGCAGCTGTAGCGGGCGCATCAGGGCCAGCATGAGCGCGGCAATAACCAGCACCCGGGGAAGCAGATCAAAGAATGGGGTCCAGTTGTTCTGTACCAGAGATCCCGCGCCCCAGATAAACAGATTACCGAGCCACTCACCTTTCAGAAGCAGGAAGGCCATGTTGATGGCGCCGAGAAAAAAGGTAACCACCAGCCCGGCCAGAATCACGGTCACAGGTGAGAAGCCAAGCCGCCATGTGAGCACTATTACCAGGCCGATGGCGAGCAAGCCACCGGCTACTGCGGCAAGATCAGGGCTGAAAGCCAGCAAACCTGGTGCAAACAGGGTGGCAAAGGTAACACCGAACTGTCCTCCGGCTTCGACCCCCAGGGTTGTGGGTGAGGCCAATGGGTTGCCAAGTACCTGTTGGGTAACAGCTCCTGCCAATCCCAGTGCGCAGCCAATCAGTATCGCGATGGAGACCCTCGGTGCCCAGCTGAAGTGGGCCAGAACGGAGGCGTACTGATTGCCATCAAAGGTCCAGAATGCGGCGAGAAGCTGTGAAAAGTGCAGTTGGTCGAACCAGGGTAAGGCACTGGCGCTGAATGCGGTAAGCCAGAGTAACGCGACCGCAATCGGGAGCCTGGCGGGAATCTCCGGGCGACTGGCGGTGTGCAGAGCGGATTCAGCGGCGGACATTGTCACTGCCCCCTTCAATCAGAGCGTTGGTCAGGGCAATGGCCAGGCGCTTCACCGGATAAACCCCACCAAAAGGCCAGGCAGCGGGAATCCGGTAGATCTCGTCGTTCTGTACCGGTGGCAGGTAGGTCCAGAAAGGACTGTTAGCCAGACTGTCAGCCAGGCCCGGAACCAGTGGCTCTATCACCACGATGCGGCTGTTTCGTGCATCTGCCACAGATTCAAGGCCTATGGCTGAAAACCCCCAGTAGTTGCCTGGATCTGACCAGGCATTGGTAAGCCCAAGGTTATCCAGGGCAGTCTGGAACAGACCGTTGGGGGCATAGATGCGGACATGGCGGTCATCCATAAAGTTCACCAGGGCAACCGGCTTGTCGGTGATGCCGGCTTGCTCCAGTCGTTTCCGCTGTTGGTTCAGGGTTTGTTCGATATCGGCCAGTACCCATTCGGCCCGGTCGATCCGGCCGGTGATTTCGCCCAGGGTTATCAGCATTTCCCGGGCCCTGTCGAATGGACGGGCGTCTTTTTTATACACGCTGATGACGTAGGTGGGCGCAATTCGCTCCAACAGTTCCGCCGCGGGAGCCATTTCGGTGCTGGTGACGATCAGGTCGGGTTTCAGTTCTGCAATTGCCTCCAGGCTGGGCGCGACCCTGGTGCCGACATTGGCGACGCCGTCAGGCAGTTCCGGCTCCTGAACCCACGTGTGGTAGCCAGCCTTGTCAGCCACGCCAACGGGGGTGATACCCAGTAATAGCAGTGTCTCGGTGGCGGCCCAGTTCAGTGCGATAATGCGTTCAGGGGGCTCTTCCAGGGTTAGTGTGCCGCCTTCGTGTTGCCAGGTCTGAGCCGTTCCCGCAATCGGCAGCAGAAGAAGCAGGGCGCCAAGCATCATGGCGTTCGAGTTAATGGACATAGGAAACCCATTGCCCCGGTGCCCGCTCCATCACGCCCATGGGAACGCTGTAGATGGACTCCAGAATCTGGCTGTCCATGATCTCCGCCGGCGTGCCATCGGCCACCACCTGGCCCGCTTTCAGGGCCACTAATCGGTCGCAGAAGCGGGAAGCCAGATCGACATCGTGCAGTACCACAATCACGGTCAATTCGCGCTGGCTGGCAAGTCGCTGCACAAGGCGCAACGTTTCCACCTGATGCTTTACATCCAGGGCGGAGATGGGTTCATCCAGCAGCAGGCAGCGTGTTTGCTGGGCCAGCAACATGGCAATCCAGGCGCGTTGGCGCTCGCCACCGGAGAGGGTATCGACAGAGCGGTGTTGAAAAGGTTTGAGGTCTGTGTCGGCAATCGCCTGATCAATCAGCGCGTAATCCGCATCGCTGTAGCGGCCAAGCGGGCCTCGCCAGGGGTAGCGGCCCAGCGCGATCAGTTCCCGGACGGTCAGGCCATCGGTGCCCGGCGGGTGCTGGGGCAGGTAGCCGACAATCCGGGCGAAAGCACGGGCCCCCAGCCTTTTGGCAACTTCACCTTCAAGCAGGACCTCACCGGCACTGGCTGGAATCTGCCTGGCTAGTGTCTTTAACAAAGTGGATTTGCCCGAGCCATTGTGGCCAAGTAGGGCGGTCACCTGGCCTTCGTTAAAGGCCAGGTTAATGTTATGAAGGATAGCCGTGCTACCAATGTGAACGGCGAGATCGCGGACATCAAAAAACGCGGACATTCAGATTCCCCTGTTTCTGTGGCTGGCAGGATAATCTAAATGCGAATACCTATCAATAATAAGTGGTAAACAGAATTACCTTGTCACGCCTGACCTGTTTGCACGCGCCACTGCGCGGCGTAGGCTCCGTTATTGCGTATCAGGCTGTCGTGATCGCCTTCCTCAACAATCCGGCCATTCTCGACCACGGCAATGGTGTCCGCATCCACAATGGTGGAAAGCCGGTGGGCAATCATAATGACGGTGCGGTTATGACCAATGCGCTTGAGTGAGCGCTGAATGGCGGCTTCGGTTTCGTTATCCACGGCGCTGGTTGCTTCGTCCAGAACCAGAATGGGTGGATTCTTCAGCAGCGCCCGGGCCAGGGACAGCCTTTGACGCTGGCCGCCGGACAGGCGAATGCCTCGTTCACCAACAGGAGTGTCCAGGCCTTCCGGTAGCGCCTCAATAAAGGACCAGGCCTCGGCAGTACGAGCGGCATCAATGATCTCTTCTTCGCTGGCATCGGGTTTGCCATAGGCAAGGTTGTCGCGGATGCTGCCCTCAAACAGGTAGACATCCTGGCTGACCAGGCCAATGGCATCGCGCAGGGACTTCAGGCTCACCCCACGAATGGGCTGGCCGTCAATCCGGATGTCTCCATGGGAGGGGTCGTAGAACCGCAATAACAGCTTGATCAATGTGGACTTGCCGGAGCCGGTCGCCCCCACCAACGCGAGGGTATTGCCTGCTGGAACGCTCAGGGTAATGTCCTGTATGCCTGCGCCGCTGCCGGCGTAACGGAAGCTCACCTGGTTGAATGAGACCTTTCCGCGAACGGGTTGTTCCAGGGACTTGCCGGCATCATCCCGGACGTTTACCGGTTCGGCGAGCAGATCGAGAATCCGTCGGGTACTGGCCATGGCCCGTTCAAACAGATCAATCACTTCCGCCAGGCCGGTCAGGGGCCAGAGCAGTCGCTGGGTGAGGAACACCAGCACCCCGTAAGCGCCCACGTTCAGGCTGCCTTCCAGCGCCATCATACCGCCAACGGTAAAGGTGGCCAGGAAGCCGGCCAGAATGGCCATTCGAATGACCGGAATGAATGCGGAGCTGATACGAATGGCGCGGCGGTTAGCATCAACATAAGCTTCGCTCGCGTCCTTCAGGCGTTTTGCTTCCCGCTGTTCGGCGGTGAAGCTCTTGATCGTGGCGATACCACCCAGATTGTTGGCCAGGCGGCTGGACAGGTCGCCTACTTTCTCCCTTACGTCTGCGTACAGCGGGCCGGCTTTGCGCTGGAAATAGAAGGCACCCCAGATGATCAGGGGAATCGGTGTGAACGCCAACAGGGCAATCAGTGGCGACAGCACAAAGAATACGGCACCCACAGCCACTACGGTAACCGCTACCTGAATCATGGCATTGGCGCCGCCATCCAGGAAACGCTCCAGCTGGTTTACATCGTCGTTCATGGTGGCTACCAATTGTCCGGAGCTGTTGGCCTCAAAGAAGCTCATGTCCAGACGCTGGGCGTGTTCGTAAGCGTCTTGTCGGAGATCGGACTGCAGTCGCTGAGCCAGGTTGCGCCAGAGAATCTGGAACAGGTACTCAAACAGCGACTCGCCAGCCCAGATGAAGAAAGTGAGCACCGCCAGGATGGTGATCTGTTCCTGCGCAGTCTCAAAGCCCAGGCCGGCAACGAAGCTCTCTTCCTGGTTCACCACCACATCGATGGCGACGCCGATCAGTATTTCCGGGGCAATGTCGAAGAGCTTGTTGATGATGGAGCAGGTGGTGGCGGCGATGATCTGGCGCCGGTAACCACGCGCGTATCGAAGCAGGCGGCCGAGAGCGGCAAAGCTGCTGGTGTGCTGGGCGCGTGTGGTCATGTTCCGCTTCCTTCTGCTGTCTGGTTGTCAGAGGCGGGAAGGGTAGCGGATTCTTCCATTTATTAAAACAGAATCATTTTCACTTGCGGGCGTTTCTTTGCAACCACCGATCCAGCTGGTCGGCAAACTCTTTTCGATCTCCCTGGCTGAATGGGGCCGGCCCGCCGGTTACCTGGCCGGCGTTACGCATTTCTTCCATGAAGTTACGCATGGCAAGGCGCTGGCGGATGTTTTCTTTGGTGAAGGCCTGTCCCCGGGGGTTGAATACGTCTGCGCCTTTTTCGATGGCTTCGGCGGCCAGGGGAATGTCCTGGGTAATCACCAGATCGCCTTTGCTCATCTGGTCCATGATTTCGTTGTCTGCAACGTCGAAGCCATGGGGGACTTGTCGGCGGCTGATGTGTGGGCTTGGTGGCAGACTGATGGCGTGGTTGGCGATGAAGGTGGTCTGGATTTGCCAGCGGGTGGCGGCACGGCAGAGAATTTCCCGGATGGGAACGGGGCAGGCATCGGCGTCGACCCAGATTGGCATTTCGGTTTTCCTTCGTTGGTTTGGCTGGTGGTCAGTTTAACCTTTCATGGGGTGAGCCTGTTAGTTTGGTTCCGCGTATTGGCTATTAGGCGGTAAGACATTGGGTGCCTGTGTCATTGGGGGCTACTTTCCAAAAACCGCTACGAGCACATCCATGTGCGCTTCTCTCAGGCCATCCATGGCCTTCGAAATTTTTGGAAAGTAGCCCCCAATGACACAGATCTGGCACTGGTGATACCGCCGCGATATGCGCGCTAACGGAGTCTTTGAGGAATCATTATGAAAGCGTTTGTGTTTTGTTTGATGGCTATCGGCGCTTTTGGGTTTTCTCAAACCCATGCCTCAGAAAAGGACGCCTGGGTTGCCCTTAGAGAGGGGAGAGCCGTTTTGATGCTGCGTCATGCCCTGGCTCCAGGCACCGGTGATCCAGTCGGGTTTGTTCTTGGAGATTGTGGTACCCAGAGGAACCTGAACGACACGGGGCGTGAGCAGGCCCGGGCGTGGAAAGCGTTTCTGGCAGAACATGGAATTGCTGAGGCGAGGTTGTTTTCCAGCCAGTGGTGTCGATGTCTTGAGACCGCCCAGGAAATGAATATGGGGCCAGTGACTGAGTGGCCGGCTCTGAATTCATTTTTTCGCAACCGGGGCGATGGCCCGCAACAGACCCGTGAAACCATCAACTTGGTGAATGCCCTTGGGCCCGGCATGCCGGTGGTGATGGTCTCACACCAGGTGAATTTGACGGCGTTGACGGGCATTTTTCCGGCTTCGAATGAAGGGGTGATTCTGGCGTTGCCGTTGTCGGAGAACCCGGACATTCTGGCGAGGGTGGCGCCGGGGCAATAGTGGTATAATCCTGTGCTCATTCAGTTAACAGGAAATGATAATGTCTCAGTTGCCCCCTTGCCCCAAGTGCAGTTCTGAATACACCTACGAAGATGGCGTTCAGCTGGTGTGCCCGGAGTGCGGCCATGAATGGACGGAGGCCGAGCAGGCAGCGGCTGAAGCAGGCAAGGTGGTTCGTGATGCCAATGGCAATGAGCTGCAGGATGGCGATACCGTCACCGTAATCAAGGATCTGAAGGTGAAGGGTTCCAGCCTGGTGGTGAAGGTGGGAACCAAGGTCAAGAACATCCGCCTGGTGGATGGCGATCACGACATTGATTGCAAGATTGATGGTGTGGGGGCCATGAAGCTCAAGTCGGAGTTTGTTAAGAAGGCCTGAGGCTGATTCGGCACCGGGGAGTCCGGTGCCGTCTGCTGTGATTGATTAACTGGCAGCCAGCACTTGTTGTTCCAGTTCTTTGGCCAGATTGGGTTCTATCTGCAGGGCACCGGCCAGCTGTTCCAGCCAGGCACGCTCCATCGGGTTCTGTTCGTCAATCATCACCGCGCTGACGACATAGATTTCCCGGGCGGCCTGGGGCGAATCGGCGTTGTGTGCCAGAGCACTGGCATCCAGTGGCGCGTCGAATTGTTGCTGGATCCAGGCCTGGAGTTCGTCGTCCGGGCCCAGTCGCTCGATTTCCTGAGTCAGTAGTTGCCTTTCATTGGCATCGATATGGCCATCGGCACGGGCGGCCATAATCATGGCCTGGAGAATTTCCAGCCCACGACGCTCCTGGTCGGCTCCCTGCAACTGCTCAAGGGGTTGGCCCTGTTGCACCGGGGCGGGCTGTGCCTGGCCCTGGTTGTTGCTCTGGTAGTTCTGATAGGCCTTCCATGCCAGTACGCCGACGCCGGCCAGGGCGCCATACTTCAGTGCCTTGCCGCCCATTTTCCGGCCGCGCTTGGAGCCCAGCATGAGCCCCAGTGCTCCGCCGCCCAGAAGACTTTTTACGTCAATGCCACTGCTGCCTTTACCTCCGGACAGCTGGTTACCAAGGTTGCCCATCATCTGGTTTACGTTCATTCCACCCTGGCTGCTCTGGCGGGACTGACCGCCCTGGGCCTGGTTCATGATCTGGTTCAGCACGGACATTACGTTCATTGTCTGGCTCCTTTTCCGCCTGGTTGCCGTTGGCTTTGATTTTGATTCTAGCCTCATTAAACCCTATCCGGCATGAACGCCAGATGAACAGATTGTCTGGATAACGACAGCAAAGTTCCTTTTGGCATCATCTTTTTTGGTAAGGTTGGGTCAAAACAGGGTGCGTATTTGCAGCGTCACCCTATAATCATGGTTAGCGAAATTAACCCATTCACCGGGACAAATGGACTGACTACTTGGCGGCTCTGAAACGCAATATCTGGGCTCTGTTTTTTCTGATTGTTACCGTCGGCTTTGTGTTGCTGGCCGTGGCTTTGCATCAGCGTTGGCAGGCTCTGCTTTCTGATGAGACTTCCTATCAGTTGTCTCGAGCAGAGCTGATTTCCCAGTCTGTTCACAGCTTGCTGCGCACTCAGGAGTTGGTGCTGGATGTGGTTGGGCGCGAGCTGGTGAATAATGGCAAACCGCTTTCAGATCAGCAGAAAATTCCCCTGCTTGACAGCATTATGTCGGTTAATCCTGCACTGGCAGGATTCGGGCTTGCCCGGCCGGATGGAATTTTTGTCCGCATGAGTACCAACATCGATCCCGCCGGACTTCCAAATCTCCTTGAGGACCCTGTCACTGGGGCTGATTTCCAGCGTACGCTCGAATCTGACACTATGGTGGTGGGCCGGACCTATTATCTGGAGGCCGTGTCGGAGTGGATTATTCCCATTCGCAAAGCACTCAGATCGGAGCAGGGTGAAGTGATTGCGGTCATGACGGCGGGGCTTGAACTGGGCGTTGACGGCTCTGTTCTTGGCCGTAACCTGCATAATGGCGAAGACGACAGCGTGATCCTCTTTCGGGAAACCGATGGCTATGTTCAGTTGATGTCCCGGGAGGGGGTGGGCCCTGAACAGTTCTCTTCCATTCAGGTAAACCAGGAGCAGTTGGCCAGCCAGCGCCGGGAGTTTGAGGCGAAGGCCGGGCGCACCATAAAAGACATTATGGCTAGCCGGGAGGCCGCTGTTTTCACTATGACGCGGGGAGGTGTTGACTACCTGACGGCATCTATCTATGACCCACGCTACCATCTCTGGACGGTTTCAGAGACCCGCTTTACCCCTTTGTATCGGGAATACATAGCGACATTGGTGGCCTTCATTCTTGGTTTCGCCGCTGGTGTCTGGCTGCTGTTTATCCTCTTCCGCATTATTGACCGGGCTGAACGGGAACGGCGCGAAGAATTGCTCCATCAGGCCCGCCACGATGATCTCACAGGCCTGCTCAATCGAGCTGGCCTGTTGGACCGTTTGGAACATCGATTAACGCGGGCGAGGCCGTTCAGTCTTGTGGTAATCAACATTGACAACTTCAGCGGTATCAATGACCGCTTTGGGCTGGAATATGGGGATCACACGCTGGTGGAATTCGGTCGAAGGCTCGAGCGACTGGCGGAAGAACACGATGACCTGGCGCGGTTGGGCAGCGACGAATTCGCCATTGTCACCCCAAATACCGAGGTTGCTCCGCTTACGCGAGCCTGTACCAGCGTGGTGGAAGACCTGGCCGAGATTTTTGAGGTAGGTAGGCTTCGGCTGCAAGTGGGTGCCAGCGTGGGTATCGCTCGCTTTCCGGATGATGGTGATTCCCTCAGCAAGCTGATTCGTAGTGCCCACCTGGCGTTGTATGAGGCCAAACAAAGCCGGAATGCCGTCTGCGTCTACAAGGCAGAAATGGAAACCGCTTATCTACGGCGGCTGAACGTGGAACAGAGGCTGCGCTATGGCCTGGCCTCTCATGCTCTCTATATGGTGTACCAACCGCAGGTGAACGATGCAGGCGAAACCATTGGTCTGGAGGCTTTGGTGCGCTGGCAGGATGAAGAGTTGGGATTCGTTTCGCCGGCAGAATTCGTGGATGTGGCCGAGAAAAGCGGCCTGATGATTCCTCTGGGTAACTTCGTGTTGGACACCAGCCTGAGGGAATTCCGGCAATTGATAGGCAAGGTGAAACAGCCGCTGGATCTGGCCATCAACATCTCGGTGATTCAGTTCTGCCAGCCAGGCTTCGTGGATACCGTACTCAACGCCCTGAAAACCCACGATGTCTCGCCGTCCTCTCTGGTTCTGGAGATTACCGAAACGCTGTTCATGGGCAATTTCGGTCAGGTGCTGCAAACCATCTGCGACCTGAGAAGCCAAGGTATACGCCTGGCCATGGATGATTTCGGAACCGGCTATTCTTCCCTCAGCCTGCTGCGCCAGTTACCTCTGGATGAGCTTAAAATCGACAAAAGCTTTGTGGACGGTATTGTTGAAGATGAAAAGGCCGCCAATATGGTGCGCAGCATCGTCGCCATCGCCCGCAGCCACAACATGAGTCTGATCGCTGAGGGTGTAGAAGAGCAGGCTCAGGCCCAGGCCTTGATCAAAATGGGCTGCCTGCGCTTCCAGGGTTACTGTTTCAGCCGGCCGGTGGCCATGGCAGACATTCGCCAGATGCTCACTGACACGGCGAACACGGACAATACCCCTGCGACCATTCGTCGCTCCTGATGGCTTTGAAGTGGTCGCAGCCGGCCGCTACAGTAGTGATATTTGTCAGAAAACAAGGAACGCCGAATGAAACAACCCCTGATTGCTCTGGCATTGGGCGCAGCCCTGTTCGCCCCGGCCGCATTTGCTGCCGATCACGCACACGGTAACGACCACAAGAGCCATCCGATACAGATCAATCACCCCTGGAGTCGGCCAACACCGCCGGGTACGCCCATGGGTGTGGGCTATATGGCGATCACCAACCACAGTGAACAGGCCATCACCCTGGTGGGCGCAGAAACCCCTAGAGCCGGCAACGTTTCGATTCACGAAACTTCCATGCATGAGGGTGTCATGCGTATGCAGCCGGTAGATGGTGGTCTTCTGATACCCGCCGGCAAAACCGTGGAGTTAAAACCTCACAGTTATCACCTGATGCTTGAAAGGCTGCCTGAGCCCCTGGTTGAGGGCGAGAAAGTTCCGGTAAGACTGGATTTTGATGGTGCCGAAGACCTGAATATTGAACTGATGGTGCGCCCCCTTGACGGTGCCCCGGCGATGAACGACCACGCCGGCATGAAGCACTAACCACTATTCTTCTCAGCGAAATCCGGTAACGCTCAACGCTTTACGCAGACAAACAGTGCGTTTCCGGATTCGCCATCCCAGGGCAAGATGCGTTCGTAGTCGTGCTCGAAGATGGTCACGTCAAACCAGGGCTGCAACAGGGTGGCCAGCTCCCGAAAGCTCAGTGCTACCATGGGGTGCTCATCCTGCCAGGATTCACTGATGCCGTTGGTGGTGCGATCAATACTCAGCCGGAGCGACTGCCGTTCACCACCGCCAACGTAATGCCAGCCAGACCTAAAGGTAAACTCACTGCCATCGTGCCGGGCGGAGTGACAGACATACAGATTGTTGTTGATTCGGGTCTTGTCTACGGCATTGAAACAGAACAATCCGTTGGCTGATAACGCCCGGTAGGCGCTTTCGATACAGCCCTGGAGCTTTTCGATACCATCGCTGTAATGAATGGAGTACAGGAAGCAGGTAATCAGATCAAATGGATTATCAAACCTGAATTCGCACATATCCTTAACACTGAAGACGGCTTCCGGGCAACGCTGTTGGGCTACATCCAGCATGGGCTGATTAATATCCAGCCCTTCGCACTGGTAACCAAGGTTCAGGAAATGCCGGATGTGCGGCCCGGTACCACAAGCCAGATCCAGATGACGCTTGCCGCCATTGCCGAATAGCTGATGTAACCGCTGTACCCCAAGACTCTGGGCAGGGTAATCGATATCGGCACACATCAGATCGTAGTAGCCCGACAAGTCGGTATATAAGGCATTGATGGACAAGGGAAAGCCTCTGCAGAGTCAACTGGATCACCTCTGGCGAACAGCAGCTGCAGACGGGCCTGGCGCAGCGGGCGGGCGTTTTGAGGGTGGCGTATGGTAGCGAAAAGATGCGGGAGCGGGTAGCCACCCTCGTAGATGTACTACACGGGCTTGTCTGAGTGCCCCAGTGAGTGCTCCGGGGCAATCTGATCCCGCACCAGCTGTTTCAGTTGCTTGATATCGGGGAAGCCCCCTTGCTCCTTGCGGGACCAGATTCGGGTATCGTTTACCCAGACTTCAAAGATGCCGCCGGAGCCGGGTTTCAAGGTGAGCTCGTCGACCATGCCGTCGAAGGTGGTCAGCAGTTCCTGCGCCATCCAGGCGGATCTCAGCATCCAGTTACAGCCGGTGCAGTAATGGAGAGTAATGCGCGTTGCCATACGGTAATGCTTCCTGCATGAAGAAATCGATCAGCCATGCTATCAAATGAAGGGGACAGTTTCTTTCTCCAGAGGGAATAGTATGGCGTATTGGCTGGTGGATAGCCCTGGTTCCGGTGATGGCTGCCGGGATGCGGATTTCTGGTTGCCGCATCTGCGCGAGCAGGGCATCGAGAACGTAACCGAATGCAGGCTGGATGAATCTGAACAGTGGCTGCGCCTGGTGACTGGCAACGACGTATTGTTGGCCGCGGGTGGGGATGGCACTGTGAACGGTGTGGCCGGACTTTGCCTGCGCACCGGCGCGACTCTCGCAGTTCTGCCTTCGGGAACCGCTAACGATTTTGCACGCAACCTGGGTATTCCGTCTGAACCGGCAGAGGTGGCCCGTCTGGTGGCGGACGGTAGCACCGAGATGATTGATGTGGCGGAGTTTGATGACCGCATCTATCTCAACGTGGCCCACATTGGCCTGGGCACTTTGCCTTCACGGCAGGCTAGTTCACCCACCAAAAAGTTTTTTGGAAAGTTCAGTTACATTGCCACGCTGTTCCGACAACTGGGCGCCCAGCGGGGGTTCTACGCCCATATCCGTACTGATCGTTCTAATCTGGGTGGTCGCTGGCTATCAATCGCGGTTGCTACGGGGGCCTATTTCGGTGGCGGCCATGAAATACCTGAGGCCTCTGCGAACGATGGTTTGCTGGATGTCATTGCCGTTAAACCGCGCCCGTTGCCGCAGCTGTTACTTGCATTTTTGATGGTGCGCCTGAACCGCAAGACGCCGCGCCGGACCAGCACCGTCATCCAGATCAAGGGCAAGTGGTGCCACGTAGAAACCACCCGCGCCAAGACGGTAACGGTGGATGGCGACGTGGCCGGTAAAACGCCCTTTCGGGCAACCTGCCGGCCGGGCGCAATCCGGGTGATTGGCAAGAAAGTGGTGCACACCGGCGAGCGGGCGCCCGCCGGTTAGGCTGACAGCCCAGCTTTGCGGGCCCGGGCCGCGTGCAGCTTTTTGTAGCTCTCGATCATCTTCAGGTGCCGGTCCAGGCCGCGCAGGTCCATGCCGGTTTCTTCCAGGCCGTAGAAACGCACCGAGCCGTTGATGGAGCCGACGACGGCATCCATTACCTCGTCACCAAACATCCGGCGGAAGTTGTACAGGTAGTCTTCCAACTTCAGTTCTTCGTTCAGCGTAGCTTCCAGGGCTGCGTTCATGGCCTGGTAGAACAGGCCGCGCTCAACGGTGTTGTCGTTGAACTGCAGGAACATGTCCACCAGTTCTTGGGCTTCTTCCAGTTCGCCCAGGGCCAGGTAGATCAGCAGTTTCAGTTCCAGAATGGTGAGCTGGCCCCACACGGTGTTTTCATCGAATTCGATGCCGGTGAGGGTGACGATGGTCATGTACACGTCCAGCTCGGCCTCTTCCAGGCGCTGCACCAGGTCGGCCAGCTCGCCTTCATTCAAACGGTGCAGGTTGAGGATGTCTTCGCGGAATTCCAGCGCCATGTTGGTGTTGTCCCACACCAGGTCTTCTACCGGATACACCTCGGAATAGCCCGGCACCAGGATTCGGCAGACCGGAGCGCCGAGATCTTCGAACACCGCCATGTAGCATTCCTTGCCCATGTCCGCGAGGATGCCGAACAGGGTGTCGGCTTCTTCTTCGTTGCTGCCGGAGAAATCCCATTCCACGAAATCGTAGTCGGATTTGGCGCTGAAGAACCGCCAGGACACCACGCCGCTGGAATCGATAAAGTGTTCAACGTAGTTATTGGGCTCGGTCACCGCCATGGAGTTGAAGGTGGGCGCCGGCAGATCGTTCAGACCTTCAAAGCTGCGACCTTGCAGCAGCTCGGTCAGACTGCGTTCCAGGGCAACGTGGAAGCTGGGGTGAGCACCGAAGGAAGCAAACACACCGCCGGTTTTCGGGTTCATCAGGGTGACGCACATCACCGGGAACTGACCGCCCAGAGAGGCATCCTTCACCAGTACCGGAAAACCCTGTTCTTCCAGGGCCTTGATGCCCTCGACAATCCCCGGGTACTTGGCCAGCACGCTGTCCGGCACATCCGGCAGGGCGATTTCGTTCTCGATGATCTCTTTCTTGACTGCCCGCTCGAAGATCTCGGACAGGCACTGCACCTGCGCTTCCTGCAAGGTATTACCGGCGCTCATGCCGTTGCTCAGGTACAGGTTCTCGATCAGGTTGGAGGGGAAGTAAACCGTTTCTCCGTCTGACTGGCGCACATAGGGAATGCTGCAGATACCGCGCTCCGGCGTGCCGGAGTTGGTGTCATACAGGTGGGTGCCCAGCAGTTCACCATCGGGGTTGTAGATGGCCAGGCAATGGTCGTCCAGGATGCCGTCGGGCAGCTCGCCTTCCGGGCCCGGCTGGAACCATTTCTCGTTCGGGTAATGCACGAACTCGCTGTTGGCGATGTCCTGGCCGAAGTACTGGTCGTTGTAGAAAAAGTTGCAGTTCAGGCGCTCAATGAATTCACCCAGGGCCGAGCACAGGGCCGCTTCTTTAGTAGAGCCCTTGCCGTTGGTGAAGCACATGTGGGCGGCCGTATCGCGCACGTGCAGGGACCACACGTGGGGCACAATGTTGCGCCAGGAGGCAATCTCGATCTTCATGCCGAGATCCGAGAGGATGCCGGTCATGTTGGCAATGGTCTGCTCCAGGGGCAGATCCTTGCCCTCAATATAGGTGTTGCCGTCGCCCCCTGGGGCTGCGGTGAGCAGGGCCTGGGCGTCTTCGTCCAGGTTCTCCACCACTTCGATCTGGAAGTCCGGGCCGGTTTGCACCACTTTTTTCACGGTGCAGCGGTCGATCGAGCGGATGATGCCCTGGCGGTCCTTGTCGGAAATGTCTTCCGGCAGTTCCACCTGAATCTTGAAAATCTGCTTGTAGCGGTTTTCCGGGTCTACAATGTTATTTTGCGACAGCCGGATGTTGTCTGTGGGGATATCCCGGGCATTGCAGTAAACCTTCACAAAGTAGGCTGCGCACATGGCGGATGAGGCCAGGAAGTAGTCAAAGGGGCCGGGCGCCGAGCCATCGCCTTTGTAGCGGACGGGCTGGTCTGAGACGACGGTAAAATCGTCAAACTTGGCCTCAAGCCTCAGGTTGTCGAGATAATTGACTTTGATTTCCATGGGCAGCTTACCGGATTCAGAAATATGAGCAGTTTACGCGGAATAGACGAGGTGATCCCCGATGCGCGGGATGGTCTCACAAAAACGGAACGGACGATACTTTACGTCTTGAGCGAGACTCAGAAGGAGTTGGGCGGGCGTAATGTGCCGACCGTGATGCTCTATGGCCGGGTACTGGAATATGTGAATATCAGCGAGGAAGAGCTGCATCTGTACCTGGATCGTCTCGGCGTCAAGGGAGACGGCCTTGGCGGCTGATCGTCAAGGCTTGTGGGCGCGCATGTGCTCCGGGTCGATCCGGTAAAAACGGCACAGGGCAGCGTAAACGTCAGGTTGTTCACGCTTCAAGTGCTGCGGTTGTTGATAGAAGGCCTCGGTTAGCACTGCGAAAAACTCGGCCGGTTCGGTGGCGCCGTACGGGTCCAGCCAGGGTTTGTGGTGGTGTTCCAGCCGGTGTTGCAGGTGGTCCCAGGCCTCGGTCATGGTTTTCTGCCAGCGCGCCGCCTCATCGCCACTCAGTGGTGGTGCGCCGTCTGCGGTGCCATCCAGGTAGTCCAGCTGATGGGCGAATTCATGGAGAATCACATTGTGCGGGCCATGGGGATTGGTGATGGCTTGTTCACACTGGCTCCAGGCCAGAATCACCCGGCCGTGGGACCAGGCTTCTCCGGCCCGGGTTTCGTCACTGGTGCTGACCACCAGGCCATCGCTCTCGGTGTCCTGTACCCGGTAAATATCGGGATAGACCAGGATGCTTTTAACGTCATCGTATTCGTAAAACCCGCGTTCAAGCAGTAAAAGGCAAGCATGACCGGCAATGGTCACTCGCACCCGGTCATCGATTTCAAAACCGGCACATTCGTAGAATTCCTTCTCCGAGATAAAGAGTTGAATCAGATTCTCCAGCCGGGTTTTGTGGCTGTCGGAGAGCCGATTATAGAGCGGCACATTTTCCTGAAGGTGGTGCCTCCAGAGTGCAGGGAACGGTTGTTGCAGTTCGCGCCGGCGTCGCCAGTTGCGGTAGAAAAACAAATAGAACAGCGAACCACCAATGAGGGCGATGGCGATAACTGCAAAAACAAGCGGTGCGGACATTGGTGACTTCCCTGTGAATGTCCGGCCAGTCTACCGCAAGCTTCAGCGAACCACGAAGATCCATAGGAGTGAGGAGAATGCGATGAAGTATATTTTTGAGGTCACGGTGAAAGACGGGCACTGTGCAGAGGAGTATGCCGATGCCTGGGTCAGAGCCAGTGAGCTGATTCAGCGGGCGCCCGGTGCCCGTGGTACCGAACTACACCGAAAGATTGGTGAGCCGAACAAGTTGATCGCTATCGCCAGCTGGGACAGCAAGGCCGACCGCGATGCCATGGATGCCCGGAAGGACCCGAGGATCGCGGAGATCATTAAAAGCGCCGCTCCGTTTGTTGAGATTCGGCCTTTGGGTGAATTTGAAGACCCTGAATGGGTGGTACTGCCGCCAGGCCAGAATAGCGACTGATTAGTTGTGGTCAACTTTGTGTAGCTGGAAGTCTTTCTCCAGACGGTAGGTGTCAAAATCCCGGGCCAGGAAAAGGTGGCCCGTGTAATGCTGCAACGCCTCGGCGGCGAGCTGATTGATGTGCGGTGTGCCACCCGGAGCCGATTGGTAGCGGGAGCTGAAGTGGGTGAGTACCAGATTGGGCAGCTTCGTTGCCTGTGCGAACCGGGCCACCTGCTGCGCCGAGCTGTGTTGGGGCCAGGGGCCAACCCGGTCTGCGACATCCTGGGTGTAGGTGGCCTCGTGAATCAGGACGTGGGTGCCTTGGCAGGCATTTTTCAGCAGTTCCGGGGTGTCGTTGTCACCGCCGACAATGATTTTTCGCGCGGTTCTGGGAATGTGAGTGTAATCGTCGCTACGCAGCAGGCGCCCGTCATCCAGTAGAACATCTTTGCCTTTCTGCAGGTCGCCCCATTGAGGGCCAGGCTCTATGCCATCAGCAACCAGTTTCTCCTTTTGCAGCTGACGTTCCAGGTTGCGCTCTGTGAATACGTAGGCCCGGCAAGGTACGCGGTGTGAAAGCGCCACGTTGGTAACGCCCAAATGGCCATCCTGCCAGTAAAAATCCGGAGCTTCCGAGTTGATGAAGTTCAACGGATAACTCAGGCTGGAGTCACTGTTTTCGATGACCGCATCGATAAACCGGCGTACCTGTGGCGGCGCAATGATGTCCAGAGGCTCGGTGCGACCCAGCATGGAAGCGCTGGTAAGCAATCCCGGTAGCCCGAAGATGTGGTCACCATGGATGTGGGTGATGAACATGGCGCGCAACTGCATCACCGAATACCGTGTGCGCATCAACTGATGCTGGGTGCCTTCACCGCAGTCCACCAGATACCAGGGTTTGGGCCCCGACAGGCAAAGGGCCAGGCCCGTGACGTTGCGTGACCGGGTTGGTGTTCCGGCCGATGTGCCAAGGAAAGTGAATTCCATCGTGCCTCGTTTCGCGGTAATGTGCTCCCTAATAATACGAAACCATGCTCTCAGATGATACGGGATCCATCATGTCTGAACTCGCCAACTACGAAAGTTTCAATATTGAAGTAAAAGACCACATCGCCCATGTTCAGTTCAGTCGCCCTGAAGCGCTGAACACCATGAACAAAGCATTCTGGCTGGAGCTGCCGCGCTGCGTTCAGGACATTGAAGCCAATACCGATGCCCGGGTGATTGTGATCTCCTCGACTGGGAAGCACTTTTCCGCAGGCATGGATCTGGGGGTGTTCTCGGATCCGAAATCCGTGCCCATGAGTGGTGATCCTGGCCGTATGGCGGAGAACCTGCGAAGAGTCGTACTGCAGCTGCAGGATACTCTGAGCTCTCTGGAGAAAGTACGTCTGCCGGTGCTGGCTGCCGTGCACGGTGGCTGTATTGGTGGGGCTCTGGACCTGGTATGCGCTGCTGACAGCCGGTATTGCACCTCCGATGCCTATTTCACCATCAAGGAAACCGAGCTGGGCATGACAGCTGATGTGGGCACGCTGCAGCGGCTGCCTAAACTGATGCCTGAGGGCGTGGTGCGTGAGCTGGCTTACACGGGCCGCAAGTTCGGTGCTGAAGAAGCCCATCGCCTGGGTTTCGTGAACTCGGTATACGAGACTCAGGAAGCGATGCTTGAGGGCGTGATGTCCATTGCCGCCCAGATTGCAGCCAATTCACCGCTGGCGGTGACCGGCTGCAAGGAAATGATCAACTTCAGCCGCGATCACAGCGTAGAAGACAGCCTCCGCTACATGGCCACATGGCAGTCCGGCATGTTCCGCCCCACGGACATGATGAAATCCTTCCAGGCCAAGGCCCAGAAGCAGGCGCCCGCCTACGACGACCTGTTCCCGGTCAAGGGCCTGTTCGAAAACTGAGTTATGGCCCAAGGTCGCGCCACTATATCCACTACCGCCGCCCTGCTGTTTCAGGGCGGTATTGGTTTGGTAGGCTGGCTCGCGATCTGGCTGTTCGATATTCCGTTAATGCTGAACGGCCTGAATCTGCCGGAAATCCTGCTGTACGGGATCCTGGGCGCTGGCACCACCTACCTTGTGCTATTGCTGCTGACTCAGCTCTCCTGGCTGTTCCCTGACGATGTTGGTTCGCAAATGCAGGCCCTTTACCGTTTTGCGGCGAGTTATCGCTGGCCGGTATTGCTGACCTTGTGCCTGCTCGCCGGGGTGGGGGAAGAACTGTTGTTTCGTGGTGCCGTGCAGGCCTGGCTAATGCAGCACACCGGGCCCTGGACAGCCTTGCTGGCGGCCTCTGTGTTGTTCGGGTTGGTGCACTATGTGTCGTTTACCTATTTTCTGGTAGCGACGTGTCTGGGCCTGATTCTCGGTGGCGCTTACCTGGTATGGGGCAGCTTGCCCATGGTGATGGTCTGGCATGCGGTCTATGACATGCTCGCGCTGTACTGCCTGCTGAACTATCCCCAGTGGTTCGGTGTGAAACCTTGATGTTTCCAGTCTAAATAATTCAAACGGTCGTATGAATTTTCGTTGAAAATGCAGTGTGGCTGTAAGAAGATAGCCAGCTACGCAGTTTTCAGGCTGATTCTCAACCGTTTGGATGTTCCTATGAATTCAACCATTCGCCGCTGGTTTGCCAGTGCCGGCGCCATGCGCCGAGTGCTCTCTACTTTCGCCCCTTACCTGGGGGCAGGTATTAAAGTCACTCACATTGCTGCTGACTTCAGCTTTGCAACGGTGGAAATGCGTCAGCACTGGTACAACACCAACTACGTGGGCACGCATTTCGGCGGATCTCTTTACAGTATGGTTGATCCGATGTACATGCTGTTGCTGATGCGACGCCTGGGCAATGATTACATCGTGTGGGACAAGTCAGCGAGTATTGATTTTATCCGCCCCGGCAAGGGCGTGGTAAAGGCCCGCTTCGAGCTGACCGATGCGCGTCTCGAGGAAATACGCGAAGCCACAGCCGACGGCGACAAGTACTTGCCGGAGTGGTATGTCGACGTTGTGGATGAAGCAGGAACGGTCGTTGCCCGAGTCCATAAGGTGCTGTACGTCAGGCGAAAGCCGGCGGAGTAATGCCGGCACCAGCCTACTATGGTTGTTCCACTTTTTTCAGAAAAGCCGCGATGTCGTCGAATGCCTCGTCTGCTTCAGGGAGCAGTGGCGTGAAGATGTGCCATACATGAACCATGTTCTGCCAGGTGTGAAGCTCCACCGGTGAACCCTGGACTTTTGCCTTGGCAGCGTAACGCGTGGCGTTGTCCAGCAGCATTTCCGTGGTGCTTGCGTGGATAAGCACGGGTGGCAGCTTGTTAAGCTCGCCCCGCAGAGGTGATGCAACCGGGTTGGTGGGAGAGATTCTGAATGCGGCAAGTGTTCCCCACCACAGCACGGGCAGCGGGATTTTGGACAAACCACCAAACACCGGGCCCAGTAGTGGGTCCGTGCGAATATTTTCGCGATTGCTCGGCGCCGTAAGCGTAAGATCCGTGGAGGGTGACAGGGCAACGGCGGCATCAGCCTGCCGCAGGCCATTGTCGCGAATCCACGCCAGCAGTGACAGGGTATGGCTGCCGCCCGCTGAGTCTCCGGCAACCACCATGAAGTCGACAGGCGCTTCGCCATCCGGGCCATGATTCAGCAACCATGCATAGGCCTGGCGGCAGTCCCGAATGCCATCCATGAACCGGTGTTCGGGCATAAGCCGGTAGTCAACCGCAAAAACGGCAGCATTGGCAATCCGGGAAAAACGGTCGGTAATCGCCCGGTGACTTCGAGGGCTGCCAGCAGCCCAGGCACCGCCGTGAATATAGAGCACACGTCGGCGGGAATCGGCCCCGGGCGCCAATATCCATTCTCCACGCGGATGATCCTGATGACGGATGTCCGATTCGATATCCACGCCTTCACCCAGGCTATCCAGGTGATTGCGGAGGGCGATCAGCCGGGCTTTGCCTTTCAGGCCACGGGAGGCGCGCCCCATGTCCTTGATGCGTTCTATGACCTCATCATGAGCCGGGTTTGGAGCAACTTCCTTGATAACCCAGTCCTGGCCGTCGTACTCGGAAAGATCCTTTACCCGGAAGATCAGCAGTGTGATCAGGACAACAAGAGTAACGACAGCGAGCAGAAACCAGAGCATGGACAATCCTTGGGGCGCGAGACACAGGGCATGTGGACGACTATAGTCGAAACAGCGTTAAGCATATAGGAGTGCTCCGTTTTGCAAATAGCCTATCGGGCCCGGGATATTACCGAGGCTCACATCATTGCTGGCCTGCTGCGTGCCAATCACATAGAGGCGCACGTAGGCGGACATTATCTGCAGGGCGCGCTGGGCGAGATCGGCGCAGCCGGCTTTACCAACGTGCATGTCGCTGACGAAGACTGGGTTCTCGCCAGAGCCTTGATTGAGGACTACGAGGCAAACCGACTTGAGCAATCCTGAGGCTTCAGGTGGCTAACGGATAGCGTTCCAGTACGGTATAGACCGAGCCGCTTTGGCCTGGACTGCTTTCAAACAGTGCAAAGCCCTGAACCGGCCAACTGCCAAACCGGGTCCTCTGGTAGTGCTCGATCAGCCCGGCCACCGAGCCTGCGCCAGCCCGAAAGCGGCTCAGTGTGATGTGAGGTTTGAATGAGGGATTCTGGAGAGTGAAGCCGTCGTTGATGAGCCTTTGGGCAAGGGTGCGTTGCAGTCCCCTCAGTTCTGCCTCGGGGGAGACTCCCGCCCATAGGATTTTCGGGCTCTCCTCCTTGCCGAAGCAACCCAACCCGGCGGCTTCCAGCTTAAAAGGCGTATGGGTCACCTTTCTGGCGTTATCCCGAGCCTGGATTACCTGTTCGGCCTCCACCTCTCCCAGAAACGCCAGGGTTAGGTGAAGCTGGGTTTTGCTTTGCCAGCGGGCACCTTTAATGTCAGTTTTTACCTTTAAGAGGCTGGTCTTGATCGACTCAGGAATTTCCAGCCCGAAGAACAGTCTTGGCATTAACTCCTCCATAGTCGGGACGTAGCCCGGCCTGGTCAATGTTGTTATAGTATAACGTTTTTGAGGCCAGAATTATGTCCAGCATTCCCCGCCCGATTCCCACCAACCTGATACTCGGGTTCCTTGGCGTTGGCAAAACCACTGCCATTCTGGACCTTCTGCGCCAGAAGCCGGAAGGGGAAACCTGGGCGGTACTGGTGAACGAGTTCGGCGAGGTGGGCATTGACGGTGCCATCCTGGAGACCGAGGGGGCGGTGGTGCGCGAGGTGCCAGGTGGCTGCATGTGCTGCGTCGCGGGGCTGCCCATGCAGATCGGCCTGAATCAGCTGATTGCCAGAGCCAAGCCGGATCGTTTGCTGATTGAGCCCACGGGCCTGGGCCATCCGTCCCAGATTCTCGATACCCTGACTGGAGAGCATTATCAGGATGTCCTGGCGTTGGGGCCGGTGATTACTCTGGTGGATCCACGCAAACTCGAGAACCCGAAAGTGCTTGAGAATGTGCAGTTCCGGGATCAGATCGAAGCTGCCGATATTCTGGTCGCCAACAAATCGGATCTTTGCACGGCACAGCAACTCTCGGCGTTTGAAGACTGGGTTGCCACACTGCCCCTGACGAAGCGTGCCGTTTACACGACAAGCCAGGGACATTTGGCGCCCGAGTGGCTGGACGGTGAGATGGAGCGTCAGCCGGTATCCAGCCCGGATGCTCATCAACAGCGGGCTGCGCTTGATCTTCGCCCCCCGGCACCGTCTCTGGACGACCAGCCCTGGCAGCGGATGACCAACCGTGGTCAGGGGCATTACAGTCTGGGTTGGCGCATCCACCCGGAAATTCAATTCTCGGAGGCGTCTCTTCTGGCAACGGCGATGGACGAACGCCTGGTGCGGTTCAAGGCCGTTGTGCATACCCTGGATGGCTGGCGAGTGATCAATCAGGTGGAAGGTGCGTTGACCGTTCAGCCCTGTGAGCCGGGAGAACAATCGCGGATTGAATTGATCAGTTCAGAGCCCTTGGCGGAGAGCGATCTGGATCTGGAAATGAAACGCGCCGCCGGGTTGGCAGAGTGAGGGCCCGGAACGGGCCCTCGGTGCATTACTGGTGACCGTAGATTCTCATGCGGGTGTTCTGCACTGAGAGGTTGTCCAGTGTCAGGGAGCCGATGCTGGTTCCGCCCACCAGAACCTGGCCAATCTTCATGTCTGCGTCAAACTGCTGCAGATCAATCGCCAGGGAATCGTCCGAGCTGCCGAAGCGTTGGTCTTTGTAGACCTCCACTACGATATCCGCGGCGGCATCCAGAATGGTCGGGCCATTGCCGCCAGTTGCTTTGTCAGCAACCTTTTCGAGATAGGTATTCTTGGTGAGCTGCAGGTCACGAATACCGATCGCGAGGAAGTCGACATCGATATCCAGATCGGAAATACCGACCTTTGTGTCCAGGGTCAGCTTGTCGGTCGCGGTATCCACCGTGATGCCGACCTTGTTGAAGATACCTCTCATTGAAAAGTTGCTTGCCAGCAGGGTGGAGTCTGTGTTGCCCTGCAGGCTCCATTCACCGGTTGTCACGCCAAAATCGATAGGAGCTGCGGTGATTGGCAGTACGTTGATGATGGCGTCGCCATCCGCGGCAACGTCGATCTCGATCTTGATATTATCGATCAGGTCGGTGTAGTCCTTGAAAGCCAGGCTTCTGCCAATCTCGATGTCTTTGAACATCTCATCTTCATAGCCGGCGCCAGCACCGCCGATGCTGATGTCCTTGATGGCGAGAGAGCCCTCATCGGTATATCTGAATTCACCAATGTTTACTTTGGTTTCGAGCTCGATGGTGACACCGGCCTGGCCGGTGATGCTGCCCATCTGAGCATCGTCGATTGGTTTAAGTTCTGCCTGCGCGGCAAACGGCGCGCCGATGATAGCCAGTGCTAGCAGATTTCTTTTCAGGCTTTTCATTGCATTGTTCCTTTTTTGATTTTGTTTTTACTGCGTGTAAGGTTCACGGCCAGCTAGTGCCAGCCGTGAACCTGCTTCCGGCGATGCCGGAATTCCTCAGAATTGCGGAGTGAGCTCAAGGTTGATGGTGTTGCCCGGGCCAGTCATGAACTGGTTGAGCAAGCTGGTGAGCAGCCCGCAGTTCTCCAGAGCGCCCAGTTCGTAGACGCCGCTGACCTCGCCGCCCGTTGCCGGGGAGAAGTTAGAGCCTTCAACGGATTTGAGTTCGATGTTGATCGGTTCACGGGTTTGGCACTCGGAACCGCCACCGATGCGAACTGGCAGCCAGCCAAGCTTGATGGCAACCTTGGGTACTTTCACATACAGCTTGGAATTTGCGGTCAACTTGCCATTCACAAGTGTGCCGGTGGTAACCTCTGCCTGCTCAAACTCCACGTTGGCTGCCGCATTGATCTTGCTGAAAAGCAGTTTGATGGAGAAGTTGCCAGAGGTAGGCAGTACTTCCAGATCGGCTTCAAAGGTGCCTGAGGCAATGTCCAGCAGTGTGGCAATGGAACCGTTCAGCGGCAGGGTGCCTCCGGTTGCATTGATCAGAGTAGAGCCCTGCAGACCGAGCAGCAGCTCAAGTTCGGAACCTCCGGTCGGTTCCTCGTAAGACTCGGCTGTGACGCTGACAGAGGTTTCCGCAGTTTCCGGGTCGTTGGAGCGAACGACAAGCGTTGCGTTGCTTACACCCGGTGCCCCGGCGGTGTAGTTCAGATCAATGGTGCAGCTTTCACCTGCGGCGACCGTTGTACAGTCATTGGTCTGAATGAAGTCCGCCGCATTGGCGCCAGTCAGGGTGATGCTGTCAATCTGCAGAGCAGCGTTGCCGTTGTTGTCTACGGTAACCTGTGCAGTTGCGCTGGTGCCTGACAGAACGCGACCCAGATCAACGGATTCCGGCGTTACCGAAATTTCCGGAGTGGGTGCCAGAGTTCCCTTGCCAGAGAGCGGAACGCTTACAGACTCGTTCTCCGGATCGGTAGATTCGATGGTCAGAGTAGCGTTGCGAGTACCTTCGGTGCTTGGAGCAAAGGTTACGTCGACAGCGCATGAAGCTTCGGGCGCCAGGCTGGAGCCGCACTGATTGGTGACAGTGAATACATCGGCGTCGGTTCCATCAATGAAGATGTTGCTGAGGCCAAGGCCGGTGTTGCCGGTGTTGGTAATGGTCACACTCTGCTGCGCACTGAGGCCAGCCTGTACTGATCCAAAGCTGATGTCTTCAGGGGTAATACTGATGCGTGGTGTTTCAACAACGTCTCCGCCTACAGTCACTGTCTGAAGCAGGTTGTTCTGATCCGGCAGCTGAACACAGTCGGTTGTGATTTCGCCGATTGGTGCGGGTGCGATGTCGCCGTTGGCGGTGCGCGCGATCAGGTCCAGCCGTAGAGCGCCTACCCTGATTTCCAGTTCGCCGACATCATCTGCGGTAACCAGGAATTCCGGTGAAGTGCCGGTAGCCGGGACATTGAATTCGCCGGAGGTTTCCGGAACCGGTGTCGGTGGTATATCAAGAGTGACGATCTGCTCTACCGTTCTGCCCGGTGTGGTAACGCTGTTGAAGCTGGTGGCAACCCCTTCAAGAGTGGCTGATTGAACCAGTTTCAGGCCGGTGCGGGCATCGTCGTTGACAACGGTGATCGCGTCTACGGTGAAGGCCGGTATCGTTTCTCCCACTGATGCTGCCGAAGGAATATCAGCACTGATGGTGGCACGGATCGGTTGATCACCGATGAGTGGAAACGGGCACTCAAATGCCAGCTCGGTGGATACTTGCTCGGCGGAGGCATTACCTGCGCCTCCCGCCATCAAAGCCGCCGCGGCAATCGCGGGGCCGAGCTTGCGGACACTCGTATTGAGGTTCCTGAGTTTCATGAGTTCGTCCTCTGTACGTCGTTATTTGTTGTAGTGGGTTGCAGACAACACCGATAAGGACTGCTCAATCGGACTTGCAAAGATCCCTTTGCCATACGTGTTCACGTATGAGTGCAGCGTTATTAGACGGGGAGAGGGTGCCGCGGGTCATTGCTTGTCGCGGCACCGTTTTTGTTCAAAGCGGAGAGGGGCGAAGGGATTGTCTAAACCGTGAACGGTGTCAAAACGAAAAGTGAGCTGTGTTCACTTTTTTGAGCGGGCTTGCCGCCGAACGTCGCCGGGGGTTTTGCCCGTCCAGGATCGATAGGCTTTGGTAAAACCGGCCTGGTCACTGAACCCCAGCTTCTCGGAGATGGACTCCAAGGGCACGTTGGTGTCTTTCAAGTAAAGGGTGGCGAAGCTTTCGCGAATTTCGTTCCGTAATTCCCTGAACGATGTGCCGGCGCTGGCAAGATGCTGGCGCAGGGTGCGCGGGCTGATATCCAGGCGCCGCGCAATGTTTTCGGTGGTGCAGGGACGGCCGGGTTGACTCATGATCAGTTCGCGAACCTGCATGGCGGTCTCGTCGGCTTCCAGATTGCCTGGTTTTCGATTGCATCGGGTGCGGGCGACAAGGAACTCCAGGTTCGCCTCGCTTTTCGGGATTGGTGAGCCTTTCAGTGGCATGGTTACCTGAGCAACCGGTGCATCGAATTCGAACTCGCACCCAGGGGCCAGCAACTGCCAGTCTTCCAGTGAGGCAGACGACGGAAAATCAAACTGGAAGTGGAAATGGCTACAAACCTGGCAGGAGATACGGTGAATGCTGCCCATATAGATTTTGGTCAGGCAGGGTCTCAAGTCCTCCACGCCCCAGGTATCGATCAGCCGGATGCGGAATGTGGAGCCGGTCGATTCCAGTTCCATGTCCATCAGTGGCAGGCCAACGCGCAGGTATTGAACGATCATGCTCACCAGGCGTCGCGGATTTTCCTGGCCCAACATGGCGAACCCGAGCAGGCCGTGACTGGGCAGGTCCAGTTGCTGGCCAAATTCGAACGCCGCGCGCTCGTCGGTCATCAGCCAATCCGCCTGGCGCAGCAAATCCATGACCTGATGCATGGACAAGCTGGCGTCCGGGTTATTCAGCATGTCGTCGGTGATGCCGGTATTGGCAAGAATGGTATGCCGCTTTACACCGCGATGTTCCATAAAACGGACAAAACGGCGGGCATAGCGAGCCGAGACGATCGGCACTTCCAGTGCGAGTTCAGATGACGTTTCCATGTTCCGGTCTCTGAGCCGGGGCAGTTCCCGGGCATTTAGTCTTGAATTGAACTGTTGTTATCATTCAAGAGGTACAAGCCGACTCCTCTCTGTTCGGTGCCAGTATAGGCAGCGCACGATGGGCGCTTTTACGCATCCGGTCACAAACTCGCCGCATGGCCGGATATGACAATGAAACTTTTGTCAGGTTGAAACGTTCATGATCGAAAGACCGCAATCGTCCGCGCAACAGAAGGCGCTCTGCCCGGTGTGTGAAGACGCTGAACTGGCGCCCTTTCGCGAAGTGGGGCAGCAACGATATTTTCGTTGTGGCCAGTGCGAAGCCACGGTGATGGCCTCCGAGTGTCGGCTTTCCGGCTCCCGGGAGCGAGCCGTCTATGAATTGCACAACAACAATGCGGACGATCCCGGCTACCGGCGCTTTCTTTCAAAGCTGGCCCAGCCCCTGCTGGGGCAGGTTTCACCCGGAGCACAGGGGTTGGACTTCGGCTGTGGCCCCGGTCCGGCATTGGCCAGCATGCTGGCGGAAGCGGGATTGCACATGACCCTGTACGATCCGTTCTTTTACCCGGACGCCGCCGCGTTGGATCGGCAATACGATGTTATTACCTGTACCGAGGTTGTGGAGCATCTGCATCATCCAGCCGAAGTGTTTCGCATGCTGGACAGCCTGCTCCGGCCCGGAGGCTGCCTGGGTATCATGACTTGCTTCCAGACCGACGATGCCCGTTTCGATAACTGGCACTATCGGCGCGATCCCACCCATGTGGTGTTCTACCGTGAGCAGACATTCCGCTGGCTGGCCCAGCATTATGGCTGGGATCTGGAGATTCCCGTGAAAGACGTTGTGCTCCTGCGAAAATCGCTGTGACCGCCTGTTAGTGGGCGTTTGAGGGGCAGGCGGGAATCTGGGGGCAGGCGGCGGCATCTGCCGCGTGTGATCGGGCCTCATCCTGTAGCGGTTTAAACCGTTTCGGTGCCAGCCCGGCTGCACACTCGGAGGCCTGTCTGGCTCTAGCCGGACAGCCTGCATCGTTGAGTGCGATGGCGAGGTTGTTCCAGCCTTCGGAGAACCCGGGGAACTTCTCGACCACCCTCAGGAAACTGCCCACGGCATTCTGAAAATGACCTAGCTGGTACTGCAGGTTGGCGTTTGCCATTAACGGTGTGGGCTGCTCGGGCCATCTCGTGATGGCAGTTTGGTAGGCTCGCTGGGCCGCCAGGGTGTGGCCTGTTGTCTCAAGATCGTGGGCCGCCTGGAGGTAGGGCAGCATTTCAGCACTTGCGGGTGTTTGATCGGGGGGCAGAATGACTGCAGCCCATCGCTCAGCCTTGCTCCAGGTGTTGTAAAACACCTTGTATGGCATTTCATAGTGGCGCCGTGTATCCGTGTTCAGGATGAAGACCTGTTCCGTGCTGTCGTAGCCCACCACCACCGCAAAATGCCATTGCGGCCACCAGCTCAGACGAAGATTCTGCATAACCAGGACCGGATTTCCGCCCTCAACCTCGGCCAGAATGGCCTCTGGTTCCGGTTCCAAACGGTACACCAGCATGTCGTGGGCCCGTGCGCCGGCAACCATTTCCACTTGCAGGGAGCCTTCCTTGCCCGGCAGGTAGACCAGCTCTTTCAGAATGTCCGGATTGGTCGCCAGCCCCTGTGCGTTCAGCATCATGGCCAGAGAGGCGGGACCGCACTGGTACTTCTCCTGCGGATAGAAGGGCACCTGTTCCAGCAGCTTTTCCGAGTAAACCGGTTTGGTGTTGTCCCGGGCAGAGACAGGCCAGTCTGGTGTTGATGCACACCCGGCCAGAAGCACTATGGCCGTCAGAGCGACGGCCATAGTCAATTTAAGACGGCTGTTCATCTGCTGCATTGGGGATCAGCGAATGCATTTCACGAAGGGGAACAGATCCGTCGCGCAGAGCATATCGGTTATGATGAACACCAGCAGGAACAGAACAATGATACCGACAACACCTTCGCCGGTTGGTGCTTCGGCCAGTTGTTGTTCAAACTCGGCCAGTTCCGTCGGGGTCAGATTCTGGATGCGCTCTTCAACCTGGGCATCACTCACGCCGAGTTCCTGCAGTTTTGCCTTCACTTCCTGATCTTCAAGCATTTCCAGCAGTTGTTGCCGGTCCAGATCGACCTGCTGTTGCTGGATCAACTCACCGGTACCCACCATGCCTGCGTTGGCGGACATGGAGAAGGTGGTCGTAAACGCGAGGAGTACGGCCATCGTCAGTGAGAACTTTCTTAAGTGCTTTCTGATACCGTTCATGTGAGGCTCCTTTCTCTGTTGTATTCCAGTACAGTAGTTAGCGATCTGTACTCGTTCAACATACAAAACGTTCACACAGCCGCACGGGTTCCATGACTATTTGGTCATTGCCTGGGCGTTCAGGTACTCAGCGAAAAGCTTCAGCAAGTGATTGGCATCAGGGGCAGGGCGCACACCCTGCAGCAGGCTCTGGGCGTCCAGGCCTTCGGCAACGATGTCCTGATATTGGACTTCGAGGTAGGCTTTCATGATTGCATCGGTGAATTCCGGATGAAACTGCACGCCCCAGGCATGTTCGCCAACCCGGAACGCCTGGTGTGGCTCGAAGGCTGAATTGGCCAGCAATACAGCGCCCGGAGGGAGCTCAATTGCGGATTGCTTGTGGGTCAGGTGGGCGGGAAATTCTGCCGGCAACTGACTGAACAGGGGGTCTGAGCTGGCGCTGTCGAGCAATCGCACGGTGTGCGTGCCGGTCTCGCGGCCTTTCGGATGGTAGTCCGCCTTGCCACCCATGGCATGGGCCAGCAACTGGTGGCCATAGCAAACTCCGAGAAGTGGCACGTTGGCCTCGACGGCCTGTTTTATCCAGCGGGCGGTTTCTTCGCTCCAGGGTGCTTTGTCGCTGACCATCGCAGGCGAGCCGGTAATGACGATGCCAGCCCAGTCGCTGGGGGCAGACGCGGGTGGCGTTTGCACGGCATCCAGTACGGTAAGTTCAAGATCGCCCGTCAGGCTGCGGAGGAACCAGGCGTCGAAATCACCAAACTGATCCCGTATCTGCGGGTAGGTCGAGCCCGTTTTCAGGATAATGACCTTTGGTTTTCCCACGCCTGCTACCTCCGCCAAGTCCGCTATTGTTAATGCTGGTGACCAGCGGTTATTCCTGCGGCAGTTCCGCGTTGTGGAATACGTTCTGTACGTCGTCGAGATCGTTCAGCATGTCGAGGAATTTCTCGAACATGGGGATGTCGTCGCCTTCTACCACAGTGGTGGTTTTTGGCAGGAACTGGATCTCGTCCACATCGAACTCGATGCCTTCAAACGCGGCTTCCAGAGCCTGTTTGGCTTTGGCGTATTCGGTGTTCGGGGTGAATACCGTGATTTTGCCGTCTTCGCTTTCGATGTCGGTAACGTCCACGTCGGCTTCCATCAGAGCTTCCAGTACGGCTTCTTCGTCCTGGCCGGCGAATGCAAAGATGGCGCAGTGATCAAACATATGGGCCACGGCGCCCGGGGTGCCGATCTTGCACTTGGTTTTGGTGAATGCCAGGCGAACATCGCCAAAGGTGCGGTTCGGGTTGTCGGTCAGGCAGTCGACGATGACCATGCAGTTGCCCGGGCCGTAGCCTTCGTAGCGGGCCGGCGCATAGTCTTCGCCTGCACCACCCTTGGCTTTGTCGATGGCTTTCTCAATAACGTGGGTGGGCACCTGGTCTTTTTTGGCCCGCTCGATCAGCCCGCGCAGGGAAAGGTTGGCTTGCGGGTCGATGCCACCAGCCTTGGCAGCCATGTAGATCTCGCGGCCGTACTTGCTGTAAACCTTGGTTTTCGCGGCGGCCGTTTTGGCCATGGATTCTTTGCGGTTTTGGTAGGCTCTGCCCATATTCGCTGCCTCTAGGGTTCAGTGAAAAGGCGGATTTTACTGAACCTGAGCGGATTGCAACAGGCCTGATTTCGCAGCTTTTGCCAGGAGGTGGTTCCGCGTCCCTGCGGAACCGGGTTGTTACACGTATTCCACCGGCTGGCGATAGTTGTCCTGAGATACCAGATCAATGCCACAATCCATATCGCTGACCCAGTTAAGGAAGCGATCAATCATCACCGGGCCTTCAAAGCGCTTGCCATGCTGGGGCACGATCATCGACACGTCCATGTCTCGAACCATGTTGGCCCAAAGACGACAGACTTTCTTGGAAGCAATGTAACGGCGGTGAAAGCCGATCATGTTCGGGATGTGTTTGTCGAAATCTTTCACCGGCTGGTGGTCGTCTTCTCCGCCCATGGACGCGCCGAGGTCACCTGAGAACAGGATTTTTGAGACTGGATCGTAGAATTGAAGGTTACCGACCGAGTGCATGAAATGCGCCGGCAGGCACTGCAGATAAGTCTCCCCGAACCTCACATTGGCGCCGCCGTCAGGAATACTGACGATGCGGTCGTAGACGCTGCCACTAAGCTGGTTGGTGACGTAGCTGGACACCAGGTGCGGCAAGAAGCGCGCCCACAGCTTTGAGGTAACGATTTTTGCCCGGGTGTGAACAATCCAGCGGTCGATGGCGCCGATGATGTCCGGGTCCTGGTGGGACGCGAAGACATAGTCCATATCGCGGATGTTCATGTACTTGGACGCGGCGACGGAGAGTGGGGTGTAGGTCAGATCTCCGCCGGGGTCGATCAGGGCTTCGTGTTTGCCATCAACAATCAGGAACTGGTTGGACTGAACGCCTTCGCCAGTGACCAGGGAATCGAACATCAGGCACTTGTGGTGTCCGTTGTCGAAGAGAACAATCGGTGCTGCCGCCATTTCTGTCTCCCGCAAAGCAGTAGGGTCTTCGGCTTCAGGCACACTTATAGCCCGATGGCCGGATATTGCAAGCTGCGCGGGAGAGTACAGAATTGACAAATATAAATTGTTGCCTCAGGTCAATTATCTGATATTCATCAAGTTACCGATTGTTGCCTTCGCTCCCACAGGCTTACGCCATTGACGGCAGGCGTTTGATACCACGGCGTAATCCCTTTTCCAGCGCGACCTGAACCGCTTTGCCGGTAAACGGCACAATATCCTCAAAACGGATGGAGTACTGAATACGGGTTCTTCCTTCGCCTGCATCGGAGAACAGAATACGCCCCAGGTGATTACGCAAAGGGCTGATGCTGCTGATGGTGTATTCAATCAGAGAGTCGGGTTCAAAACCGAGTACGGTTTCCTCAAGAGACAGCGGGCCAATGCCGATCTTGCGAACCGAGCCAATGCCGTTGGGGTCTGCCTGGTCGCTGTCCTTGATGCGCTTGACCGGTGCCCCGACCAGTTTGCCGAAGCGGTGGTGGTCGGCAAAAACGGCAAAAGCCTTGCGCCTGGGGACATCGAAAGTTTCGTCAATTTCAATGGTGTACTGTGCCATGGTGCTGCTCTTGTTGTTAGACGGTGTTCAAGGTTAACCGTTCACCGGGTTCAACAAAAGTCGCAGGCGCGGGTTTTCATCACTGAGAACTGGTTAAAACAGGCCATCGGTTTGTTGGTTGGTATTCCGGAGGCTGGTGGTTATAATCGGGACTGCTCAGGATGAGTCAGTTCAACATAATCTTCAGGGATCGAAGTCATGCCCCAGGCAAGCGGATTGCAGTTCACCGCCCGTGTAGGCGAATTCCCCTCGGATCACTTTGTCGTTGTCGGCTTCGCGCTGACCGAACGGCTGTCTGATCTGTTCCATGGCCGGTTGCAACTGGCGAGCACCGATCCGGATGTGGCCGCCGCCGACGTACTGGAACAGCCGGTAGACCTGGTGGTGTGGCAGGACGGCCAGCCCCTGCGCCGGTTCACCGGCGTGGTGAACGAATTTATGCGGGGCGACACCGGCCACCGCCGCACCCGCTACGAGGTGGTGATCCAGCCGCCGTTATGGCGCCTGGGCCTGATGCACAACAGCCGCATCTTCCAGACCCAGACCACCGACGCCATCGTGCGCACCCTGCTCGAAGAGCGGGGCATTGTGGATTCCATCTTCGACTTCAAACGCCCACCGGAAGAACGGGAATACTGC
>NZ_JACDWW010000041.1:0-2076 GCF_016464145.1 Marinobacter sp. bablab_jr008 | reverse complement strand
GTTCCGAGAAAAGGAAGAGCCAACCCCAACGAATACGCCGCCAGATACAGCATGCCCGCCTCAGCATTGGCATGCGTGGAGCTGAGCGCCAATATGGCCCCGAGTATGGGGCCTATACAGGGTGTCCAGCCGATGGCAAACGCGGCGCCAATTCCCCAGGTTGCAAGATCAGGAATTTAGTCCCCTAAGTTTTGTAAGTCCGTTAAACTGCCCAGAAATCAAATTTGATATCTTCACTGGAAGGGTCGTTGTCGATGATAACCCTCGACCGCCATAGCATCTTGCCGGTACCGCACTCCGGCAGGGTAATGGTTCCCTGGTAAACACCCTGGGCATTCGGTAGCAGCTGGGTGCGGACCACGCCCATGTACATTTCAAGCCCTTCGAAATCCACGATCAGGGAGTCTGCTGTCATGTTATCGAGACGCACACGAATGGGAATCTCTGTCATCGATTCGATGGCTTCATTACCTAAGCCGACTGTGATGGTTTGATCGCCCTTTCGCCCGATACACTGACCTTCAAAAGGTGCGCATCCCTCGGTGGCGTAAAAAGTGACACCGGCATCCAGATCAGGCTTCAGGTACTGCGGCAACACGAAAATTGCAGCGACCACCAGACTGAAACCGGCTATACCGAATAACCATGACCATTTATTGAAGTGCTGCTTCAACGACATTTTCGAGTTACCGAGATTTAAAGGAGTGTTGTCTGGTATCCGTGAGAAGTCAGGAGGGGCTCTCGGCCTGGTTAATGTCCTGACTTTCGTTCTGTTGATAGCGGCGCTGGTCGTCTGTCCATAGTGTTCTCAGGTACTCGATCACCCACTGAATTTCCTCGTCGGTGAGGGTGTCCTCAAATGCTGGCATAGCCAGCCGATCTGTTTTGTTGAAGGGATGCCGCCATCCCTCGGCAATCATCCTGAACAGCATGGCATCACTGTGGCGCCAGGTGTGGCCGGTCTCATCGTGTGGTGGCGGGGGCATTTCGCCTTTCTCATCCGGTTTGTTCCAGTTGGCCGCACCTTCACCCTGCCATCCGTGGCAGGCGGCGCAGTATTGCTCGTAGATCTGGCGACCCTTGGCCACTTCGGTCGGCAAGCTGTCGCTGTTTGGTGGCGCGCCACCGGCCATCAGAAGGGCCGGGGCAACGAGCAAGACCAGCGGGACAAACCACTTATTCATGAACAGGCACCCATTCGCCAGAGGCGTTCCGCGAAAGCAGGTCTCCGTTTTCCGTGCCCACCACGAGTCCTTCCTTGGGTGAGAATGTCAGAGCGGTGATTGCCTGGGGTATTTCAAGGCCAACCCAGGTTTCGCCGCCGTCAGAACTGTGGTGAAGTTGCCCCTCGATTACGGCGTAGACGTTCTCCGGGGCCGAAGGATCGTAATCAATGGCCGTCACCGCCCCTCGCAATTCGCCGGCATCGCCCCAGAAGCAAAAACAGTCCATGGAACGGGCCACACCACGGGTGGTGCCCGCGAACAGCCAGCCACTTTCCATGCTGCCGGGCATATCCGAGTGCAGGAACGCCTGCACCGGCTCCCGGGGTCCACCGTCAACCTTCACCCATTCGCCACCGCCGTCCCTGGATCGGAACATGCCACCTTCACCAAGATAGGCGTAGAGCGTTTCCGGTTGGGTGGCGTGGGCGGCAATGGCGGTGATTCCGAGATCCGGCAGGGTGTCATTGAGGGAATGCCAGCGCTCGCTAGCATACTCATAGCGCCAGATGCCAAGGCCTGGCCCTGCCAGGTACAGGCGTTCGTCCGCGCCCTTTGCCATGGAACGGGGTTGAGCGCCGGAATCGGACGGTGGCAGCGGGATGTCGGCGGCAGTCTTATCATCAAGAACAAGCAGGCCGCTATCCCGAAGCACCAGCAGGGCGCCGGAGGAGTCAGTCGCCAGCGCTTTCACTGCTTGGGCATCATTCGCAGACTCGGCTTGAACCAGGGCCGGCATGACGGCAACCAACGCGAACAGGAAAAGCCTGGAAACGCCAGAATTCAGGCGGTAAACCATCGTTTTCATGGGGCTGACCTCAGTAATCCTTGTGTTCACGGAAAACACCTTGCT
>NZ_JACDWW010000003.1:0-208 GCF_016464145.1 Marinobacter sp. bablab_jr008 | reverse complement strand
TGTCATCCGACCGGTGAGCACCATTACTCCCATTACAACGAGCACCAAGCCAGCAAGCGCTCTCAGCAGTCTACTCCAGCGACTGAGCCAGCGTACTCGTTGCCGAAAGTGTTCAATAAACAGGGCAGTTCCGAGAAAAGGGAGAGCTAACCCGAACGAATACGCCGCCAGATACAGCATGCCAGCCTCAGCATTGGCATGGGTGGAG
>NZ_JACDWW010000040.1:0-6322 GCF_016464145.1 Marinobacter sp. bablab_jr008 | reverse complement strand
TTTGAAGACGAAGCCGGCGAAGAACAGATCTACGTGCACGCCCAGAAAGACCTGGACCTGCTGACGGAAAACAACCGCACCGAAGTCATCAGGAACGACAGCCACCTGACGGTGGAAAACAACCGTGTCAGCCACACCCAAGGCAACAGCCATCACACCGTGGACGGCGAGAAGCGCGAGCAAACCGGCAAAGACCACAGCTTCAATGTCACCGGTACTCTGCACCTGAAAGCCGGCACCGCCTGGCTCAGCAATTCCGGCACCGAACTGCATATCAAAGCCGGCCAGAAAGCCGTGATCGAAGCCGGCGCTGAGATCACCCTGAAAGCCGGCGGCAGCTTCGTAAAGATCGATCCCAGCGGCGTGGCCATGGGAGGCGCGAGTATCAAGATGAATGCCGGTGGGGCTGCAGGTAAAGGCAGTGGGCAGAAGGTGCAGGTGCCGGAGATGCCTGGGTTGGTGACGGCTGCTGGCGGGTCAGTGGCGCCGGAGGCGTTGGCGGAGGTTGGCCAGAGAGCGAGTGCTCAGCCAAAAGCCATCGTTGCCCATCGACTGAAACAGGCTCGGATGAATCGAACGGCTATTGTTGAGCAGTGCCAGCAGAAACCCGATGGCACTTGTCCGCTTGGGAACTGTCCTTGCGGTAAGAATCAGACAGCGTGATACGTGAAGGAGCCCATTGTGGTATTTGCAAAACCTTCGACTGACAAGGTGCGTTTTTTAGTGCTGGAGGCGCAGCAGAAACCATCGGTTGTGCGGTCTTTGTATGAGCAGACAGACGTTCCGAAGTGGCTTTATCTGTTTGCTGAGACTGACTGGCAACAGTATCTGGCCGAAAGCCCCGTTGTTCTGGAGGCTAAACAGCAGAGCCCGGAGTATCAGTGGGCTTTGAAAGGCTTGAAAGAGGGGCGGCTTATCGGGCTGATTCTGGAGTCCTCTGAGAGCCTTGAGTCCGTGACGAGTTGGCTAAGGGCTCGCTTGACCGTGCGCTTTGACGGGGAAAGGCAGGGCCTGCTGCGACTTTACGACCCTGAGGTATGGCAACGCTTATCTCCGGGGACTCAAGACCAGGCGGATGTGATTGAACGGGTTATTTATTGGTACGGAGAAAGCGGTCAGGAACGTTGGCAAACCACCGACAGACCAAATCTGTTCACTATGTTGCCCGTACCAACGCTTTCAGAAACTCAGTGGCAGGCATTGAACACGCCTGAGGCCTGAGTCCGAATTGATACGTTTAGAACGCAAGGAATGACAGGGATGTCTGAGAATAGTGCAAAGCAGTCTACAGTTGGTTGTAGCCAGACTTGCGAGGACGAATCGCTGATTATCGAGGTTATCGGCAAAGAGCACCCGGATGGGCATGCTTTTCGAATCTTTGATGAAACCAACTACGAGCAGCAAGAGTGGTTGGAGAAACAGGTTGAAATAGAACCTCTGGAAAATTCCATTCTGCATGTCTGGCCCTGGAAGGGACAGCCCTCCAGGAATGTCTGGATAGAAATCAAGTCTGAAGATGGCCCGATTCGGGTGCCTTTTCTGGATGATGCGACCAGCACCGAAAGGAAGGTTGAGCATCAACGCCACGTCGTACTACCGGTCGTGCCGGCTACCCTGTTGTCTGGCATAGAGCTACATGGGCAAAAGCCTGCCCGCCAGGTTCTGGCTCGTGCGGGGTTCCTGTATATCTTTTACAAGGGAAAGCTATGGCGTGAAATTGAAATCCGCATAGATGAAGAAGGGCAAACTTCGTATCACGATGTGGCGCTTACCAAGTATCGTTCGCGCAGTGGTCAGTTAGAGCCTGGATACCGGAAAGTCACTGGGTCCGCAATGAGTGAAATCTGGATACCGGCCCGGATTAACAGTGATTGGCTGACATTGGAGATGGCCTTCAGCGAATCGCAGTGGCCGGGAGAGCGCGTGATGCATTTGGAGCGCTCCGCTACAGACCGGGAAAATCGTTGCGTTAGCATCGATATGCGTTTTGGACCAGAGACGAAGGAAAGTGTAGAGAAATCCAATGCTTCCAACGGTAACAGTGTTGCATTTCTTGCGGAGTATCTTTCACCGCAACGCTCCCGGGTGCCCGCTTTGGAGTGGCAGTTTGATCGCCCCGATGACTATCTGTTGGATTTAGAGGGAACCTATCCGGATCGGGCTATGCAAAAAGCAAAGTCCATTCACCAGAGGCAGGAAACTCCGGATCCCGAAGACCCTATCGCTGAAGACGAAAGACCGGAGATGACTGCTCTTAGCAATTGCCTGCATCGATCATTGCACCAGGCTGAGGAGGCACTGATACAGCAGTGTCGACCAGAGGACCCAGAGCCCTTCACTTGGCCTGGCTCTGGAACTGCTGAGACGGATGCTACGATCAATGCAAAAAAACGTGGCATTGGCGTTATTCTGCTGGACGATCCGATCTACCAACTTCGATACAACCAGCGTCGTCGACAGGTGGCGGCCTGGTATATGAATGCCGCTGTCCGGCGCGCCAAGGCAAGACCATACTTTGACTCTGCCTTGCTGGTTCATTCTGTGATCGAGCCAGAACACATCGCGTCGGAGCCTAATCAGCTTCACAAGCACATGGCGGAAATAAATAATCAGGGCAGAGCAGAGCTTGAACGCTCGCTTGCGGTTTCTGAGCGTCAGATGGGGCGAGCTTATCTCGAGAAGGTGCATTCTGAGCTATTGGAATTACTTTCAAACGAACGCACCCATCATGTTCTGACGGATTTGTTCACTCATGACAGCTATGATTACGCTGGTGCATTCAATTTCGTAACATCTCTGGTGATGAACCTTGTCACCGAACCGGCGGAATGTGATGCCCTCGACATTGACGTTGAGGGTGCGGTCGATGGTGAAGGAAAACACTGGTTACAGGGACTGTGTGAGGGCCGGCACAGTCGAGTTCTCTATTCTCTGCTGTTCCCCCGCTTCAGCCCGGAAGATCAGAAAAAACCGTATCAACCTCCGGCAGAGCCTCAGGTCAATCATGGCAACGGGCAGTTCCGCGAAACGGAACTCGCTGCCATGTCTATTACCGATCTTCCCGATATTGATGAGCTAAAAACGATCGATGGGCTTGAATTAGCAGTCGAAGCTGCCGCAGGGTCCTACGAAACACTTCTGACGGCGAACATGAGGCTCGGTAGTCAGGTTTTGATGAGTGTCCACGGCAATATGTGGGCTGCGATTCATCATGCCAGCCAAGCTATTGAGGCGAGAAATGCAAAGCTGGCGGCTATAAAGAAGCAGTTGGCAGAGCTTCGAATAGAAATCTCCAATCTTGAAAACCAACGCTGGAACATCGAGCGGAGAATTAACAACCTCAGAGGAAAAGAAGCTGAGCTTGAGGCGATCCGGAACAAACTGATCGAGCTCGACGTACGCTTCAAAGAACTGAGCCGGCAGAAACAATCAATCATGAAAACGGCGGTTGCAGGCAGAATGAAGCTATATTCTGTTTCGTTGGAGCAATTACGTCGGTCCCTACCAGAGCTTCTAGGGAAAGTAGAGTTGATGCGACTCTCGAAAGCGCGTCAGAAAGATTATTTCATCTTCGAGTTTAGTGAGGCTGAGCTCAAGTCTGGAACTGGAAAGCGGGCTGTAGAGCTTTTTGGGGACTTGATACAGGCAGGCGAAGAACCTGACGTTCGCGCGTCAACAAGTAAAAGACGCAGCAAGGCTGCGGGTATCGCATCCGAGGTTGCTGAGGATGTATACGTGCTGGCAGTCCCTAAAACAGAAACGGTTGTGACGTTAATTGAGGATATCCGGAAAGCTGAGTCTGACTTCCGGCAAGCGGTGCGTGCGTTAGCTGAACTCGACGAGCTCGTTGGGCCGAGTCCCGGCACCCCCGCCGCGGCAATGGCTGCCGCTGCGCAAAGAATCGAGGCAGCAAAAGCTGAAGTTGCCCGAGCGGAACGGGAACTCAAAGCATTCGAGCAAGAGATTGATAGCCGGAGAAGCCGTGTTGCGAAGAAAGAACAGTATATCCGTGACCTGGAGGCCGCGAATGATGCGGCGAACAAGATTGATCAGGCAGAAATAGACAGTAACAGATCCAGTCGCTTATATAGGGTTCTGAATAAGCCAGTTTTTCCAGTTTTTGTTGGCTTGATTGAGGTGTTTAACTCTGCAAGCGTTTGGTCAGGGCGGCCCCAAGACGCGCGGATTCATGGGGATTTTCGTGCCGGTTTCAGAGTATTCAGCGCTGGTTTTGATCTGTTGGTTGCGGGCACGGCAATAAGTGAACGGTGGGTGCTGGGCCCATCCAAGATATTGGCGCTTAGGATGCCGGGACGCATCGGAGCAATTTTCGCTAGATCGCTTGGCGGTCCGCTAACAATAAGAACTGGGCTTGGCGCTGCAGCCGGTTTTCTTATGGCCTTGGATGCCGGGTGGGATGCCTATTACGAGTATCGGATGGGAAATCACAAAGCGGCGTTCGGCTATGGATTGCTGGCGGGTAGCGGGATCGCTTTCGGCTTTGCAAGTGTTGTAGGTAAATCAGGACTGTTGTTGGTGTTAGGGCCGAAAGGTTGGCTAGCGGTAGGTGTTATCCTGGCCGTAGCGGGCCTGGCGACGATTTTCGCATTCAGCGACGAACCGCTCGACATCTGGATGCGGCATGGGCCTTTCGGGCCTTTGGCGGAGAAGCCCTTCTTGAAAAAACCAGATGAAGCCTACTATCGCTTGATCAGCCAGTTAATGGGCGTCACGGTCAGACTTGAATACAATCCCTTGCGACGAAAGGCGCGAGACGGCGTTCTGGAGGGCTATAGCGATGATCAGATGGCCGCTTTGTCGATGGCTGGTGAGCGTTTTGTGATTGAGAGCGCCATTCCTGAATTGTTCAATTCGGGCGGGGTTGTCACTGTTTTACCGAAGCTTCAGCTCAACGAAACGATTGCTGTCGCTAAAGGTAGATCGGGTCACGTTCAGAATAACCGAATAGAAGGGGCTGATCTGGAGCCTTATGTGCTAATGACAGAGGAGTCTGGTACGGGTTTGCATATTTATCTGAATGCACCTGAGAGCGCGAGACGCAAATTGGAGACTGCAGTCTGGCAGAGCGATACGTGGGAAACGCGAACGTATAGATGGAAGGCCAAAGTCCAGATTCAGGCGAGGCAATCGCTCGAATCCATGTTGATGGTCTTCCCGGCGCCTCCACCGCAAGACCCTCTCGTGTTTAGTAAATCGGACGAGCGTCATACCAAACCTGACTTTAGCAGTGAAGACCAGCCATTTTGGTACAGTCAAAGAGTTCAAGAAAATGTCGATTGATGTTTCTCTACACGGTAGCTCGGGTGATTATTATGGATCGCACAGCTACCGCTCTGACGCGATTCCCGAGCAAAGAAATCAAACTCAGGAACTAAACCGAACCGGATTAGATCGCTCAGCCAGCTTACGATTACCGTGGGGTAATACCCGTGAAGTGATGCCGCCCACCTTCATGTCAAGTAACCCACCTAAGAAGTTACGGCGACTGGAGAAAAAAGAGGATGTGGCAGCGAAGTACGGACTTCTCATTGAGAATAACCACGAATGCTATCGGCATGCACCATTGGCTTTTCGGGCGCGCTTCTTCGATATGATGAGTGTTATAGGTAAATTTTGGACTTACATTATTTCCCCTGGGTACCTGATAACCTTGATTCTTATGTCGCCTTTGTTTACGCCATCTGGTAGAAACTATTCCGAGTATCTGCAAAGTCTTGGTTTGCCAGAATTTATCATGCTTGGAGGCGGCTGGATTCTCATTTTGATCGCAGATCTGGCCTTCCGCCTCTTCCCGAAATGGCTTTTACGGAATGGCCGAGGCCCTGAATGGGAATTCAACCGTCGCACCGGCATGATCAAGGTCTGGCAATACCCGAAAAAGTTTCCTTTTCTCCCCAGAAAGCCGCCGGTGGTGGTTGAAAAGCCTTTCTACGAATTCGATGCCTGGTGCTGCGCGCGGGTTGATCGCTTCGGCACCTTGTTTGACCTGGTGCTCTCCCACCGTTACAGCAAACTGGATGTTACCGTTGGCGATATTCTCGGGGCACACGGTAGCCCCACCATGTGTTACGCCTACTGGGATTTCATTCAGAACTATATGGATGTCACAAAGCCGTTGCCGGAGATGCCCATGCTGGAGCAGTATCGGCACCTTGACCCAACCACCGCAAAGCACGACCAGGCGGCGGGCCGTCCGTCGCGTTACTGGCGGGATATGGATGACAAAACCTTCAAGCAGAAAGTGGACGACATGTTTACCGATGTCTCCATCATCGATACCACACGCAGGCCAGACCTGATG
>NZ_JACDWW010000039.1:0-75064 GCF_016464145.1 Marinobacter sp. bablab_jr008 | reverse complement strand
TCTCGCCTTTTTCAACCTGGCCTACCACCGCCAATTTAAAGGCCAGGGAATAATCTCGCTGACTCCTCCGCCTCTTCGTGTTCATAACACCCTCCACAATTTCCAGTGAGAAGGTGTAAACCTTATTCAGGACGGGTCAAGTCCCAAAAAAAAAGCCGGAGCGCTGATGGCCTCCGGCTTTTTTGGTTTCTGGATGGGTTAACCACCCAGGTAGGCATCCCTCACTTCCGGATTGGCCAGCAGGTTCTTGCCGGTGTCGTGCAGGCGGATACGGCCGGTTTCCAGCACATAGCCCCGGTCTGCCAGGCTCAGGGCCTGGTGAGCGTTCTGCTCCACCAGGAACACCGTAATCCCTTCCTCTCTCAACTGGCCGATGATCTCGAAGATCTGCTGAATGATGATCGGCGCCAGCCCCAGAGATGGCTCGTCCAGAATGATCATTCTGGGTTTGCTCATCAGTGCCCGGCCGATGGCCAGCATTTGTTGTTCGCCGCCGGACATAGTGCCGGCCCGCTGATGTTCACGCTCTTTCAGCCTGGGGAACAGCTCGTACACGTGATCCTGGCTTTTGCGGATTTCCGATTTGGTGTTGAAGAAACCGCCCATGTGCAGGTTCTCTTCCACCGTCAGCCCGGGAAACACGCGGCGGCCTTCGGGCACAATCGCAATGCCGGAACGCATGATGTTGGAGGTGGCGTCATTGGTAATGTCGCGGCCCTCCAGAATCACCCGCCCTGCGCTGGCTTGCGGGCTACCACAAACGGTCATCAGCAACGTGGTTTTGCCGGCGCCGTTGGCGCCGATCAGTGACACAATCTCGCCCTTCTTTACTTCCACGGATACGCCGTGCAGGGCCTCGATTTTGCCATAGTGGGTATGTACGTCTTCCAGTACCAGCATGGTGCCTCCTCAGGCCTCGCCCAGATAGGCTTTGATCACATCGTCGTTCTGGCGAACTTCGTCCGGTGTGCCGGCAGCCAGGGGGCGGCCCTGGTTGATGACGGTAATCCGGTCTGAGATGTCCATAACCAGGCTCATATCGTGCTCAATCAGCAGTACGGAAACGTTGTAGTCCTCTTTCAGGCTGACAATCAGCTGGTTGAGGTCTTTGGTTTCCGCCGGGTTCAGGCCTGCGGCTGGTTCGTCCAGCATCAGCAGTTTCGGTTCGGTCACCATGCAGCGCGCAATTTCCAGCCGGCGCTGCTGGCCATAGGCCAGGTTGCCGGCTTCCCGGTTGGCCAGTTCCAGCAGGCCAACCCGATCCAGCCAGTACGCGGCCCGGTCAAGGGACTTGCGTTCCCGCTCCCGATAGTCGGGTGTCTTGATCAGGCCGGATATCAGGTTGGTGTTCAGGTGCCGATGCTGGGCCACCAGCAGGTTTTCCACTACGGTCATCTGGCCGAACAGGCGCACGTGCTGGAACGTTCGCACCATGCCCAGTCGGGAAATCTTGTAGTCCGGTTTACCCTGGACTTCATTACCTTCAAACAGGATCTTCCCGCCCGTGGGCTTGTAAAAACCACTGATGCAGTTGAAGACCGTGGTTTTGCCGGCCCCGTTGGGGCCGATGATGGAGACTATTTCGTGTTCCTGCACGTCCAGGCTTACCTGGTCGACTGCCAGCAGGCCGCCGAAGCGCATGGACAGATTCTGTACTTCTAGCATGTCTGTCACTCCTGGCGTCTGAGTTCAATGTGAATGCGGCGCATGGGCATCAGCCCCTGTGGCCGCCAGACCATCATCAGTACCATGGCGGCGCCGAAAACCAGCATCCGGTAGTCGGAAAACTCCCGGGCCAGTTCCGGCAGGATGGTCACGGCGATGGCGGCAAGTACAACGCCCAGCTGCGAGCCCATGCCGCCGAGCACCACAATGGCCAGGATGATGGCCGACTCAAGGAACACAAACGACTCCGGGCTGATAAAGCCCTGTTTGGAGGCAAACACAGTGCCGGCAAACCCGGCAAAGAACGCGCCAATGGTAAAGGCAGAGAGTTTTACCGCGGTGCGGCTCAGGCCCAGGGAGCGGGCAGCAATCTCGTCTTCCCGCAGGGCTTCCCAGGCACGACCAACAGGCATGCGCATGAACCGGCGGATGATCAGGGCGGTGATCACGGCCAGGACCAGAGCAATCAGGTAGAGGAAAATCACCTTGTGCTCGCCGCTGTAGGCGATACCGAAGGTCTCATGGAATGACGTGTTACCTTCTTCCCGAACCCGCCGGCCGAATTCCATGCCAAACAGGGTGGGATCGGGAATTCCGCCAATGCCGTTGGGGCCGCCGGTAACGGCAGTCCAGTTGTTGAGCAGAATCCGGATGATTTCGCCGAAGCCAAGAGTGACGATAGCGAGATAGTCACCCCGTAACCGCAGTACCGGGAAGCCCAGAACCAGTCCAAATAAGGCCGCCAGGCAAGCCCCGATAGGCAGAGCCATCCAGAAGGAGATGCCGGCGTATTGGGACAGCAGGGCAAAGGTGTAGGCGCCAACCGCGTAGAACGCCACGTAGCCAAGGTCCAGCAGGCCTGCAAGACCCACGACGACGTTCAGGCCCAGCGCCAGCATGACGTAGATCAGCACCAGCGTCGCCAGATCCACAGCGCCACGGGAGACAAAGAAAGGCCAGAACAGGGCCAGAACGACAATGCCTGTGAGTACCCAGGATTCGATTTTGGCCCGTTTGTTCTCGGCCATCGGCTCCTTCTGGGTTTTGGGCAGCGGGCTTGGGATGCTCTTGAGCCCGCCCATGATCTGATCCCGGAACAACTGGAACAGGAACACGATCACCGCGGCCAGCAACACAAGGATTACTGTGCTGGTATCGGCGCCGGTCAGGGTCACGCTGATGCCCTGGGCTTCCAGGTTAAAGCCGATGATGGGGTAGGAAATGATCAGTGTGATGATCGCGCAGAAGAGCGCGTGTCGAAAATTGTTGGCAGCCATCAGATCTTCTCAACCTCCGGTTTGCCCAGCAGTCCGGTGGGTTTGAACAGCAGAATCAGAATGAGCAGGCTGAACGACACCACATCTTTGTATTCACCACTCAGGTAGCCCGAGGTCATACTCTCGGCAACGCCGAGGATGAGGCCGCCCAGCATGGCGCCGGGAATGCTGCCGATACCGCCAAGGACGGCTGCGGTGAATGCTTTCAGGCCGGCAATAAAGCCGAAGAGTGGATCCACAGATCCGTAATACATGCCAAGCAACAGGCCCGCGACGGCTGCGAGGGCTGCACCAATCACGAAGGTGGCCGAGATGATGCGGTTGGTATCGATGCCCAGCAGGTTTGCCATGCCCAGATCCTGCGAGACCGCGCGACAGGCCCTGCCGATACGGGAGCGGGAGATGAACAGGGAAAGTGCGGTCATACAGATCAGGGTAGTGATGAAGATGGTGATCTGAATGTAGGAGATGGACATCGGGAAGGTATCTTCGGAGCCGAACTGGAAACCACCTTCGATCAATGCCGGAAAGCCGATGTTGCGGGAGCCTTGGGCCAGGTGGACATAATTCTGCAGGAAGATGGACATGCCAATGGCGGAGATCAGCGGGATCAGCCGGTGCCGCCCGCGTACCGGCCGATAGGCTACCCGTTCCACGGCCCAACCCATGGAGCTGGAGACAATTACCGCGCATATCAGCGCCACGATCAATATCAGGGGTAGCCAGGCAATCCCCATGGTTGCCAGGCCGGTTATGGCGATCAGCGCGGTGTAGGCACCGATCATGTAAACCTCACCATGGGCAAAGTTGATCATGCCGATGATGCCGTAAACCATCGTGTAGCCGATGGCGATCAGGGCGTAGGTGCTCCCGATCGTCAGCCCGTTAATGAGCTGTTGAAAGAAATACAGGAGGTCTTGCATGTTTGTGGAACTCCGAAAGCCCGCTCCCTCGCCTGGCTGCAACCGGCCACCGGTGTCGCCGGTGCGGATGCAGTGAGGGTCTGCAGGAGCCCAGAAAAACACCTTCCCCCGGATCGCGGTGGGAAGGTGCTCTCATTATTACCGTTAGTTAACGATTTTGGCTCAGTTTACCGGAGTTTTACTGCCGTCTGAATGCCATTCGTACACCACAAACTCGAACGACTTCATGTCGCCGGCTTTATCGTACTGAACAGTGCCGATGGGGGTCTCGAAGCTTCCGGCACGAAGAGCCTGGGCCACGTCGAACGGATCTTTCGAATCGGCGGCTTCAATGCCTTCCGCAATCAACTGCACGGCGGCATAGGAGGTGAGTACGAAGGGGCCGGAGGGATCTTCACCTTTGGCATCAAAGGCGGCGATCAGCTCCTGGTTTTCTTCTTTCTGGTCGAAGCTGGGGGGGAGGGTAACCAGCAGGCCTTCAGCGGCTTCGCCGGCGATGGTGTTGATGTCTTTGTTACCGACGCCTTCCGGGCCCATGAACTTGGCATCTACGTCAGACTGGCGTGCCTGGCGGAGGATCAGGCCCAGCTCAGGGTGGTAACCGCCGTAGTACACGTAATCGACATCGGCCTGTTTGATTTTGGTGACGAGGGAAGAGAAGTCCTTGTCACCGGCGGTAATGCCCTCAAACATGGCAATTTCGATGCCGGCATCCTGCAGGGTGTCGCGTACGGCGGTGGCAATACCTTCACCGTACTGCTGCTTGTCGTGCACGATGGCCACGCGCTCGGGGCTCTGGCTGGCGATGTAGTTGCCGGCAACCGGCCCCTGCATGCTGTCCAGGCCGATGGTGCGGAACACCAGTTCGTAGCCGCGCTCGGTGATTTCCGGGCTGGTGGAGGCCGGCGTGATCATCAGAATGCCTTCGTCTTCATAGATGTCAGACGCCGGTTGGGTGGAGCTGGAACACAGGTGACCCACCACGTAGCGAACACCTTCATTGACCAGGCGGTTGGCAACGGTGACGGCCTGTTTCGGGTCGCACACGTCGTCCACTTCCACGGCCACCAGGTCTTCACCCATAACACCACCGGCGGCGTTAATGCGCTCGATGGCCATGCGGGCACCAGAGAACTGCATGTCGCCGTACTGGGCAACGGGGCCGGTCATCGGGCCGGCAATACCAACTTTAATTTCAGCGGCGGCCTGGCCGGCAGCCATCAGAGCAACGGACGCGCCTACAGCGGTAGCGAGTTTCTTTACGGAGGTTTTCATCGTGTTTTTCCTGTTTGTGTCAGGGTTATTCTTATGTTCTCAGAGACTTACACAAACACCACAGTCTGTTGCTTGTCAAGCAAATCAGGCCAGGGTGTCTGCTCTGGAACACGGCGCAGCTATCGGGAAAGAATTAGCAAACGCCGTGCCGTCCTGAGCAGTGTCACGCGTCCGTGCTGTCGTCCTTATCTTGAAAGACAAGATTCCTGAAACTTTCGTGATCGTGCAGCTGTTCGAAGCTAGGGTCAACCGATGCGTCGTCCCGATAGGCTTCCGCGATTTCAATGGCTTTATCCAGATTGCTGACGGCATCTTCCCAACGGCCGATCTCGGCATAGGCGCACGCCAACTGGTAGTGGGCGTGGCCGTTGTCCGGAGCCAGTTTCAGTGCCCGTTGGCACAGGCTGATGGCCCAGAGGGGCTCCTGCATTTCGAGTACAGCGTCGGCTTTATAGCTCAATGCCTCAACATCGTCGGGGCGCAGGTCAAGAATCTGGTCGTAGGCGGCGATCTTGTTCTGTTGCGAGGTCTCCTGGCTTGCCTTCAGCCAGAGCGCATGCACCTCGTTGGTGCGCTCAATCTCAGCCTGGTTCTGATGAATAATCTCGGACTTCTGCTGCAGTTGTTCCTCAATGGACTTCAGGCGCTGTTCATATTCCACCACCAGCTCGTTTACCCGTTTCTCGGCCAGGCTGGTCAGCTGGTTGCGCATGTCGCGGATGGAATTCCAGCCAATCACCACCAGAATGGAGGTGGCGCCGGCGATCAGGTAGAAAAAGTAAGTCACCGTGTCGGTGGCGTAGGACATGGTTTTGTCGGCCACGGACAGTTCCTTGTCCACCACTTTCTCGATCAGTTCCGCCCGGGTATTCTGCATCTCCTGGCGCAGTGCCTTGGTCTCCTCCAGCAGGTAAAGCTCCACAAACGGGGTATACATGGGTTTTTCCAGGGTTCGTGTGCTTTCCTCTACGTCTTCCGCGGTCAGCTCTTCTTCCGGGCCGAGCTGTTGTTGCTGGGCATTAGCCTGGCCGGCAAAAGTGAGCGCGAGTGCGAACATGAGGTAATACCTGATCATTAACCAGATCCATCAGTCAGTGAATTGAAGCGATTGCTGACCTTAGCATAGTGGCTGGCAGAAATAATGCTGCATTGCCCACCTGAAAGCCCTAAGGCCAACAAGAAAGCAAGCTAGTAAAACTGCACACTTGCAATCCTTGGTGCAAAGACCTCTAATAATTAGTGGTATAAATAATGGTCAGAAATCTCTTCCGGGGGACGGATGTGAACAGCTATGAGCAGGTTTTGGTGGCATTGCGCCGGGTAATCCGGGCCACGGATCTTCATTCCAAGCGACTCAGCAAGCACGCCGGGCTTACCGGCCCCCAGTTGCTGATCATGCGCACGATTCGGGATCTGGGTGAGGTCACTATCGGCACGATTGCCGAGAACGTCAGTCTCAGCCAGGCCACGGTGACGACCATTCTCGACAGACTGGAGCATCGCAAACTGGTGTACCGGGTTCGCAGCACGAGAGACAAGCGCAAGGTTCACGCCCATCTTACGGAGGAAGGTGCTGAGATTCTGGCTCGTGCGCCCAACCCTCTGCAGGAAGACTTCATCCAGAAGTTTCAGAGCCTGGCGGAGTGGGAGCAGACCATGATTCTGGCCTCGTTGCAGCGCGTGGCCAACATGATGGATGCCGATGATATCGATGCTTCACCGGTGCTGACCGTTGGTTCGGTTCTGAAAGACGACGGCTGGAAAGAAAAGCCCTGAACTGGTTTTGAGGCCAGCCCTGATCAAGGGCCGGCCTCAGCAGTTCATTAATGAACGCTTGATCCTTGCTTCGGCTTGTTGCCAAAACACACCTGGAACACATCGTTGTAGTGTTTGGCAAAGTTCACCGAGATACCTTCTTTCAGATAATCGGGAAGCTCCTCGTAATCCCCGCGATTCGCTTCCGGCAGGATCAGGTTATTGATCTTCTGTCGGCGTGCCGCAATCACCTTTTCCCGAATACCACCCACCGGCAAGACCTGCCCCGTTAACGTCAGTTCCCCGGTCATGGCCAGGTTCTGTTGCGGTGCTTCCTTGCGGGCAATGGACAACAGGGCGGTGGCCATGGTGATGCCGGCGCTCGGCCCGTCTTTTGGCGTTGCACCCTCGGGCACGTGCAGGTGCACAAAGGATTTGTCGAAGAACGTGGGGTCGCCCTTGAACCGTTTCAGGTTGGATGACACAAAGCTGTAGGCGATCTCGGCCGATTCCTTCATCACATCCCCCAGCTGCCCGGTGAGCTTGAAGCCCCGCTGGCTGCTGTGGATGCGCGAGGCCTCAATGCTGAGGGTGGCGCCACCCATGGCGGTCCAGGCCAGGCCGGTGACCACGCCAGTGCCTTTCAGGGATTTCTCCTTCTTGAACGCCGGCTGGCCGAGGTAGTCGGTCAGATCGGCAACGCCCACCCGAACCGGCTCATCCGGATGTTCCAGCAGGCGCACAATGCCCTTGCGAACAATCTTGTGCAGCAGCTTCTCGAGATTCCGAACGCCGGCTTCACGGGCATAACCCTCGATCACCTGGCGAATGGCAGCGTCGGTGATGTTCAACTGCTTCTTCAACAGACCCGCCCGTTTGAGCAAACGAGGTACCAGGTAATGTTTGGCGATGGCCAGTTTCTCTTCGCCGATGTAGCCGGACAGGCGGATCACGTCCATCCGGTCCAGCAATGGCCGGGGGATGGTATCCAACTGGTTGGCGGTGCAGATGAACAGCACTTTCGAGAGGTCCATGCGCACATCCAGGTAGTGATCCAGGAACTCCTTGTTCTGTTCCGGGTCCAGGGTCTCCAGCAGGGCCGAGGCCGGGTCGCCCTGGTAAGAGCTGCCGATCTTGTCGATCTCATCCAGCATAATCACCGGGTTGGCCACTTTACTGTCTTTCAGGGCCTGCACGAACTTGCCGGGCATGGCGCCGATGTAGGTGCGGCGGTGGCCCTTAATTTCGGCTTCATCACGCATGCCGCCCACACTGAAGCGGTAAAATTCCCGGCCCAGGGCATCCGCCACCGAGTGGCCGATGGAGGTTTTGCCGACCCCGGGCGGGCCGACCAGCAGCAGTATGGAACCGCTCACTTCACCCTTGAAAGTGCCTTCGGCCAGAAATTCGATGATGCGGTCCTTTACGTCGTCCAGGCCGTCGTGGTCCCGGTCCAGAATCTTGCGGGCCTCGGCCAGATCAAAATGATCCTGTGAATGCACGCCCCAGGGTACCTGGGTAATCCAGTCCAGGTAGTTGCGGGTAACGCCGTATTCCGGTGAACCCTGCTCCAGCACCTGCAATTTCTGGATTTCATCCTTGAATCGTTCCTGCACGGCTTCCGGTGGATTCAGTTTTGCCATTCGCTCTTCGAAGCGTTCCACGTCTGCCGTCTTGTCATCCTTGGCAATGCCCAGCTCCCGCTGGATCACTTTCAACTGCTCGCGCAGGAAGAACTCCCGCTGGTGCTTCTGCACCTTCTCGTTTACTTCCTCGTTGATCTCGGATTGCAGGCGGGCGACCTCCTGCTCCTTACGCATCAGCAACAGTACTTTTTCCATGCGCCGGAGCAGGGGCACGGTATCAAGAACATCCTGCAGTTCGCGACCCGGAGCGCTGGTCATGGATGCGCCGAAGTCTGCAAGGGGTGAGCTGTCATCGGGCCCGAAGCGGGACAGATATTGCTTCACTTCTTCGCCATAAAGCGGGTTGGTGCGCAGCAGTTCCTTGATGGCGCTGATGATGGCCAGGGTGTAGGCCTTGAGTTCGTCGGCCGGTTCTTCGGGCTCCTGTGGGTATTCGACTTCCACCAGATAAGGTGGGCGACGGCGAAGCCACTGGACAATTCTGAACCGTTGCAGACCCTGGGCAATGAACTGAACCTTGCCACTCTCATTCTGGGCTTGATGCACGCGCACGGCACAGCCCATGGTCTCAAGGTCTTCACTCTCCGGAATGCCGTTTTCGGCATCTGGATTCTCGACAAAACAGATGCCCAGAACCCGGTGATCGGTTTCACCAACCCGCTTCAGGGTTTCCTGCCAGGGATCCTGGTTGACCATGACCGGCTGCACCTGTGCAGGAAAGAACGGCCGGTTGGAGACCGGCAGAATATACATGCGCTGCGGCATAACCTGCTGTGGCAGCGCCAGGCTCTTGCTGTTTTCGTCTTTGCCGATGTATTCGGTCACGTCTTCTTCAAATTCTTCCAGGGAGTCTTTGCGGTTCTCGTCATTCATACCGGATTGCTCTCAAGGCGTGAGTGGTTAAAGACCTATGTAACGACAAAAGCCGGGTTTTCAAGCTGGCTTGATTTTTCCGCCGCTGGCTCCATATCTTCAGACAATTTCATTCATTCTGGTTCAGGTTCCCGACATATGAGCAATTCGCCGCATATCTTTGATGCCACCGCCGACAACTTTCAGCAGAAAGTGATGGAAGCCTCTGCCACCACGCCGATTCTGGTGGATGTATGGGCGGAGTGGTGCGCGCCCTGCAAACAGCTGATGCCGATTCTGCAAAAGCTGGCGGAGGAATATCAGGGTAACTTCCAGTTGGCCAAGGTGAATGCCGACGAACAGCAGGAACTGACGGCCTCCCTGGGAGTGCGCAGTCTGCCGACCATCATTCTGGTGAAGAATGGTCAGGCTGTGGATGGTTTTAATGGCGCCTTGCCCGAGAGCGAAATCCGCAAGATTCTGGAAAAGCACATCGAAGCCCCGGCGGAAGATCCTTACGAGAAAGCCCATGCTCTTTGGGAAGCCGGTGATGTGGACGGAGCTCTGGCCATCCTCACGGAGCTGAACCGGAAAGACCCGGAAAACCTGGATGTGCTGATTGATCTGGCCCAGTTGAAGGCCGAGCAGGGCGATCTGGATACCGCGGAGCAGGTGCTCAACAGCCTGCCGCCGGAAGAAAAAATGCAGCATAAAGCCAAACAGCTGGCGGCGAGGGTGAAGTTCCTCAAACAGTCAGGTGAACTGCCCGCGCAGGCGGAGTTGGAGGCAAAACTTGAGGCCAACCCGAAAGATCCTGAGGCCCTGCATCAGTTGTCCCTGCACATGGTTTTGCAGGATAAAAACGCGGAAGCCATGGATTTGCTGATCCGGCTGATGCAGGCCGATAGCACCTACAAGGACGGCGTCGCCAAAACCACATTGGTGGAGCTGTTTGAGAAACTGGGCAACAACAATCCGGATGTGCGCACGTATCGTAGGAAGCTGTATACCCTGATGCACTGAGCCGGTTGGACGGTGAGCCGGTCGGTAGCATCGCTGACTGGCTCAATTATCTCTCCACGATGCTGAAACTCCCTCCCCAGCCCGACCATTGTGAGCTTTGCGAACGCCCGGTGGCAAAGCTCACAAGGCATCACCTGATACCCAGGCATCTGCATCGCAAGAAGCGCTTTCAGAAACTGTTTTCCAGGGAAGAGTTGATCACCCGTACGCTTTGGGTCTGTCGCCCGTGCCATAACGCGATTCACAGGGCGTGTTCGGAGTATGAGCTGGGGCTGAATTACAACTCGAGGGAGAAGCTTCTGGAGCTCGAAGAGGTGAGGGTGTTTGTTGAATGGATTCGGGAAAAGCCTGCGGGGTTTGTGCCTAAGAAGGGATGGTAAGCAGGCCCGTCACGGGGACGGGCCTGATCTTAAGTCAACGCCTCAGGCGTTGCCGTTCTTCATTTCTTCAAACTCATCCTCAAAGAAGAACTTCTCTTCTCCGAATGCGGGCTCGAGCTCATGTAGCCAGGTGGCCGTTTCGCTGTATTTGGCGAAGAACGGTCGCTGAACCCAATCCGGGTTTCGGCCTTGCAGGAAGCGCAGTACGAAGACCTTCTCGCCGTTGATTTCGGTGATGCCCTGGATCTCCACCTTGCCGGGGCCGGCGCTCATGCTGGGGCCGCGGGCGGTCCGGGCCAGGCCGCTGACTTGCTTCATGGCCTCACGATAGATGTGGTAAGCCTCGGCCAGGGGCACCTCGAAGTAGTTCTTGGCACCGGTGTCCCGCTCTACGAACATGTAGTAGGGGATGATGCCCAGCTTCACTTCTTTCTTCCACAGCTTGGCCCAGGCATCGGCATCGTCGTTCACATGCTTGATCAGCGGGCCCTGGGCGCGGATCTCGGCACCGGTGGCGCGAATGCGGCGGATGGCCTCTTCCGCGATGTCTGTGGTGATCTCCTGCCAGTGGTTGTAATGGGCCATGATGGCCACGTGTTTGCCACCATCAACCAGCCTGGCGAACAGTTCGATCAGTTCGTCGGCGTCCTTGTCGGTCACGAAGCGATAGGGCCAGAAGGTCAGGGCCTTGGTGCCGATGCGGATGGTCTGGATGTGATCGAACTCCGGCTGCAGCAGCGGCTCCAGGTACTGCACCAGGTTTTTGGTCTTCATTACCATCGGGTCGCCGCCGGTGACCAGCAGGTCGCTCACTTCGGTGTGCTTCTGCAGATAGCCGTGCAGTTTCTCGGCGTCGGTGCTGGCCATCTTCAGGTCCTTGTCACCGACAAACTGCGCCCAGCGGAAACAGAAGGTACAGTAGCTGTGGCAGGTCTGGCCCTGGGACGGGAAGAACAGCACGGTTTCGCGGTACTTGTGCTGCACGCCGTCAAGCACCTCACCGTCCAGTTCCGGCATATTCATTTCCATCTGCCCGGCCGGGTGCGGGTTCAGTGCGTCGCGGATTTCCTTGGCAGCGGCCTGGATGTCTTTCTTGTCGGCGCCTTCCCGGTGCAGTTGCGCCATGCGCTCGTAGTGTTCGTCCTTGAGCATGCCTTTCTGTGGAAAGACCAGTTGATAGATCGGGTCGTTGGGCACCTTGTCCCAGTTGATCAGTTCGTTGATCACATATTCGTTAACCCGGAAGGGCAGCACGCTGGCCACCACTTTCATTTCAAACAGGGTTTCCTCGGGGAGATTCTGGATCGCCTCAATCTTGTCGAGCTGGCGGTCGGTAAAAACCTTGAACCGGCGCTCCTCGAATTCCTGAACCGGAATTCGGTTCGGAAAGGTGACGATGGAGTTCATGGATCGCCCTCTGTTGTGAGCCAAAGACAAAAGGAGGTGTGCCTCCTTCACTGGTTAAAAAACGGGCAGGCAAGTATACATAAATCATAATTTATTTTCAGGTCTAATTAATAAAACGGAGGTCCGGGCGAGGGGTTTCGGTCGTTCGGTCGGTATTAGCGCCTATTTGTCGCTAAAGGCTGCGAAAAGTCGTGAATGACAGTTTCAGATTATGCTTAGTGTGTTGATGTAAATGAGCGCTGGGAGGGGGTTCGACCTTGGTCGGAGATCGGTTGTTTCGTGATCGGAATATCGCCATTATTGCGTAAGTAATCTAAATAAATGATGGGTATCTGCCATTCAAACAGGTGTTTGTTTGTTTCTTAGTGTCATTTTGTAGTAAAAGAACGAAAGTTTTACTTCTGCTGGATAGTCAGGGCTGGCAGAACCATTCTCCGCGCAATCGGTCCGTGCCAAAAGCCATACCGATAACCGTTCGCGCGGCAGGAAAAATGAGAAAGCTGTTCTATGCTTGAGAGAGGTCAATCACGCAGCTCAGCCTTTCTTACAAGCTGACGTTTCCACAAAAAAATACTGCATACCATCGCAGCTTATCGACTTCGCACCGTCTTTGGCCGCTGATCGTGGCCGGCGTTGCACCTTTTGATGCCAAGGGGAGGGTTTGATGTACCAGGATGATGATCCCATTGAAACCAGTGAATGGCTGGATGCGCTGGAATCTCTGATTGAGAACGAAGGCGTAGAAAGGGCCAAATACATTCTTGAACGGCTTTCCGAGCGAGCCAGCCGCGATGGCACCGAACTGCCTTATTCCATAACCACGCCATTCCGTAACAGCATCCCTGTGACCCAGGAATCTCGCATGCCGGGCGATCTGTTCATGGAGCGCCGCATTCGCTCGCTGATTCGATGGAACGCCATGGCCATGGTGGTGCGCGCCAACAAGCGCCCGGGTGACCTCGGTGGCCACATTTCCACTTTCTCCTCAGCAGCCACTCTGTACGATGTGGGCTTCAACTATTTCTTTCATGGCGGTGGTGAGGATCGTGCTTCAGACCTGGTGTATTTCCAGGGCCACGCGTCGCCGGGCATCTACGCCCGCTCCTTCCTGGAAGGTCGTTTCAGCGAAGAGCAGCTGGACAAGTATCGCGAGGAAGTCGATGGCGAAGGCCTGTCTTCTTATCCTCACCCCTGGCTGATGCCGGATTACTGGCAGTTCCCGACGGTATCCATGGGGCTTGGGCCAATTCAGTCCATCTACCAGGCCCACGTAATGAAGTACCTGCACAGTCGCGAGCTGATCGACATGGACGGCCGCAAAGTGTGGGCGTTTGTCGGTGACGGCGAGTGCGACGAACCGGAAACTCTGGGCTCCATCTCCAAGGCGGGCCGCGAGAAACTGGATAACCTGATCTGGGTGGTCAACTGCAACCTGCAGCGCCTGGATGGCCCGGTTCGGGGTAACGGCAAGATCGTACAGGAGCTGGAAGGTGTGTTCCGTGGCGCTGGCTGGAACGTCATCAAGGTGGTCTGGGGCCGAATGTGGGATCCGCTGTTCGAGAAAGACGAGGATGGCGTGATGCAACGGGCCATGGACGAGCTGTGCGATGGCGAACTTCAGAACCTGACGTTCAAAGGCCCGGCCTATACCCGCAAGGAATTCTTCGGCAAGCATCCGGAGCTGGCCAAGCTGGCGGAAAATCTGTCGGACGAGGATATCAGCAAACTAAACCGCGGCGGCCACGACCCTTACAAGGTCTACGCGGCTTATCACAAGGCCGTGAACCAGGCCAACGGCAAGCCGACGGTCATTCTGGCTCACACTATCAAGGGCTATGGTTTTGGTGCGGCGGGCGAAGCCCAGAACACCGCGCACTCTTTGAAGAAGCTGGACATCGATACCCTGAAAGCATTCCGGGATCGTTTCGGTGTGCCGCTGAAAGACGAAGAGCTGGAAGACGTACCTTATTACCGTCCGGCGCCGGACAGCCCGGAACTGGTCTATATGAAGAAGCGCCGCCAGGAGCTGGGTGGTTTCTATCCCAAGCGCAACAAGGATTGCCAGCCGCTGCAGATTCCGGAACTGGATATCTTCAAGCAGGTGCTGGAAGGGTCCGACGGTCGTGAGATTTCCACTACCATGGCCTTTGTCCGGATTCTGAGTGCCCTGGTCAAAGACAAGCGCATCGGTAAGCGCGTCGTGCCTATCGTGCCGGACGAAGCCCGTACTTTCGGTATGGAAGGCATGTTCCGTCAGTTGGGTATCTACACGGCGGAAGGCCAGAAGTACGTGCCTCAGGATCGTGACCAGATCATGTACTACCGGGAAGACAAAAAGGGTCAGATCCTGCAGGAAGGCATCAATGAAGACGGTGCCATGTCCACCTGGATGGCGGCGGCTACGTCATACAGCACTAACAGTTTCCCGCTGATTCCGTTCTACGTGTTCTACTCCATGTTCGGCTTCCAGCGGGTAGGAGACCTGGCCTGGGCCTCGGGCGACATGCAGGCCCGCGGCTTCCTGATTGGCGGCACTGCCGGCCGGACTACTCTGAACGGTGAGGGCTTGCAGCACCAGGACGGTCACAGCCACATTCTGGCCAACACCATTCCCAACTGTAAGGCCTACGACCCGGCTTACGGCTACGAGATGGCCGTGGTAATCCGTCATGGTATGAAAGAGATGTTTGAAGACAACCAGAACGTCTTCTACTACCTGACCATCGAAAACGAGAACTACGAACAGCCGGCGATGCCGAAAGACTCTGAAGACGGCATCATCAAGGGCATGTACAAGTTCGAATCGGTGGAAACCAAGGGTCGCAAGAAGAGCCCGCGGGTTCAGCTGCTGGGCTCCGGCGCGATCATGAACGAGGTCCGTGCCGCGGCGCAGATGCTGAAGGACGACTGGGGTGTGGCCTCGGATGTCTGGAGTGTCACCAGCTTCAACGAACTGGCCCGTGATGGCCAGCATGTGGAGCGCTGGAACCACTTGCACCCGGATGACAAGCCGCGCAAGGCCTATGTCACGCAGTGCCTGGAAAAGGCTCAGGGCCCTGTGGTGTCGTCTACCGATTACATCAAACTGCACTCCGAGCAGTTGCGGGCATTCATCCCGAAAACCTACATGACCCTGGGCACCGACGGTTTCGGCCGCAGCGATACCCGCGAGAAGCTCCGTAACTTCTTCGAGGTGGATCGTTACTATGTGGCGGTGACTGCTCTGGCCGCCCTGGCTAAAGATGGTGAGATCAAACAGGAGCAGGTTCTCGAAGCCATGCGCAAGTACGGAATCGATCGCAACAAACCGAACCCGGTGCTGAGCTAAGGAGACCGCCATGAGTGAACAGGAAATCAAGGTTCCCGATCTCGGCGGTGCTGATGAAGTCGAGATCATCGAAATCATCGTCAGTGAAGGGGATTCGGTAGAGGAAGAAGATCCGATTCTGACCGTGGAATCCGACAAAGCCTCGGTAGAGCTGCCGGCCCCCGCCGCCGGCAAGATCACCAAAATCACCGTCAAGGTGGGTGACAAGGTGAAAGAGGGCGACGTGATCGGCATGCTGGCCGCCAGCGGTGATGCTGGGGGCTCGGACGATGCCGGGGATGATAAGTCTGAACAGACCGAGGAAAAATCCGAGGCGCCATCTGAGGCCAGATCGGAAGACGCCAAGCCGGCTCCGAAAAAGAAGAAGTCTGGTGGCTCTCGCACCGAAGTGGTGAAAGTGCCGTCGCTGGATGGCTTTGAAGATGTGCCGGTGATTGAAATCAACGTGGCTGAAGGCGATACGGTTGGTGAGGAAGACCCGCTGGTAACAGTGGAGTCCGACAAGGCCACCATGGAAATCCCGTCACCCTACGCGGGCAAGATCGGCAAGATTCTGGTGAAGGAAGGCGACAAGCTCTCCGAAGGTTCAGACCTCCTGGAAATGACCATCGAAGACGATGGTGACGACGAGGGCGAATCGGAAGATTCCGGTGACAGCGCCCGGGCAGACAGCCAGGAAAGCAAACCGGAGAAACCCCAGGGCAAACAGGAGTCCGAGCCTCAGCCGCAGGGCTCTACCTACGAGCCGCCGTCACCTGGCACCAAGGTGCACGCCGGTCCGGCCGTGCGTAAGCTGGCCCGGGAACTGGGGGCAGACCTCACGCGCGTGAAAGGTTCAGGCCCAAAAGGCCGGATCGTGAAAGACGATGTCCACGCCTACGTGAAGAGCCAGTTGCAGCAGGCCCAGCAGGGCAGTGGCGTAGCCACTGGCTCTGGCATTCCGGGCGTGAAACTGCCGGACTTCAGCCAGTTCGGTGAGATCGAGCGTGAAGGTATGTCCCGCATGATGGCAGCCACCGCCACCAACATGCAGCGCAGCTGGCTGAACGTGCCTCACGTAACCCAGTTCGACGATGCCGACATCACCGAAATGGAAGCCTTCCGTAAAGGCCAGAAAGCGGCCGGCGAAAAGCGTGGCGTGAAGATGACCCCGCTGCCGTTCCTGCTCAAGGCCTGCGCCGCCGCGTTGGCGGAACTGCCTCAGTTCAACGTGTCCCTGGACATGGAGCGCAAAGAGGTGGTGCGCAAGAAGTACATACACATCGGCATTGCGGTGGATACGCCACACGGCCTTATGGTGCCGGTGATACGGAATGTAGACCAGAAGGGCCTATGGGAACTGGCGGCCGAAAGCGCCGAGTTGGCCCAGAAGGCGAGGGACAAGCAGCTGAAGCCGGCAGAAATGCAGGGTGCCTGCTTTACCATCACCAGCCTGGGCGGCATTGGCGGCACAGCGTTCACGCCGATCGTGAATACGCCGGAAGTGGCGATCCTGGGTGTGTCCAAAGCCTCCATGAAACCGGTGTGGGACGGCAAGGAGTTCCAGCCGCGGCTGATGCTGCCGCTGTCGCTGTCTTACGACCACCGCGCGGTGAACGGAGCGGATGCTGCCCGGTTTACCAACCTGCTGACGCAGCTGCTCGGGGATATTCGGACCCTGCTGCTGTGATGTAGCCTTGTTGGTCGCACTGCGACGGTGTCGTTGCAGTGCGACCACTCTTCCGCTCGGGCCTGGTCAGCTCGGCCAATGTCTGCACGTTATGAGCCACCCACCATCAGTGTCACAACAAACGACTGTGATACGAGGCTCCCATGACTCCCTCAGAACTGATGTCCAGGCCATTCACGCTGCCGAATGGATCGGTTATCCCCAATCGCTTTGCCAAGTCCGCAATGAGCGAAACGCTGGGAAGCATTGATAATCATCCGACTAAAGAATTGATCACCCTTTACAGAGCCTGGGCAGACGGGGGTGCCGGGCTGTCGATCACTGGCAACGTGATGATTGACCGGAGGCACATCGGGGAGCCGCAAAACGTCGTGGTCGAGGATGAGGCCGATCTGGATCTTCTCAAATCCTGGGCCAGGGCCGGGCGGGGTGGCGGGAAACAGATCTGGATGCAGCTCAATCATCCAGGCAAGCAAAGCCCGAAGATGCTTAATAGAGACCCGGTGTCTCCAAGCGCGATTCCGTTCAAGAAGGACCTGCGGGGGATGTTCGCAACTCCGCGTGCGCTCACGGGGCCGGAGATTGATGACATTATTCGTCGCTTTGCGCAGGCCGCAGCCGTCGCCAAAAAGGCGGGATTTGATGGTGTACAGATTCACGGAGCCCATGGGTATCTGGTTAGCCAGTTTTTGTCTCCCCATCACAATCAACGCACCGACGAGTGGGGTGGTTCTGCGGCGAACCGGCGGCGCTTTGTACTGTCTGTGTATCGAGAAATCCGCAAGGCTTGTGGCAGGGAATTTAATGTTGGTATCAAACTGAATTCGGCTGATTTTCAGCGCGGGGGCTTCACTGAGGATGAGTCTCTGGCTGTGATCAAGGCGCTGGTGGCAGAGGGCATTGATCTGGTGGAAATCTCAGGAGGAAATTATGAAAACCCCGCCATGGCGAAAGGTGCCGGAAGCGAGGAGGTGAAAGCCAGCACCCTGGCACGGGAAGCCTACTTCCTGGAGTTTGCTGAAAAAGTCCGTGAATTGACGGACGTACCCTTGATGGTCACGGGCGGGTTCCGCACAGAGCGGGGGATGGCACAGGCCATCGATTCTGGTGCCACGGACCTGGTGGGGCTGGCAAGGCCCTTGGTTGTGGAACCTGATCTGCCGACTCGTATTATGGCGGGCGATCCGGTTACCAGTGCGGTCAAGCCTATTAAAACCGGCCTTCGAATGATCGACGATATGGCTCTGATGGAGGTCAGTTGGTACACCCGTCAGATCGGAAGAATTGCCCGTGGCAGGGCTCCAAAACAGCACGACCGGGGCCTGTTATCCCTGATGGAGGTGCTGGCGGTTATGGCTACCCGAGGCGTTCGAACACGGTTACGGGCGGGCAGCTAATCGGAGAGCCGGCTGTCCCCGGGGGCCAGCCGGCCGCCTTTCTGATCAGTTGGCAAAGAACATCCAGTCGAAATAATCGTGCAGATCCTGCATGGCCCAGGCTTCTGCCGGTTGGGTCAGTTCGAACAACAGGTTTTGGTCTTTGGCGAGTTTCATGGCGTTACCTCACGTCGTTGCGATGGGAATGCGAGTTCGCTGTCGCCAGCGTATCCAAGCTTTTGCATTGGCCGTGCCAAATCTGTTGGCTGAAGGTAAGTCTATGAAAGTGTTAAATAAGGAGTGAATGGCTTTGAGGCTGGAAGGTGTGAGCTGAGCAGGAATGGTGCCGGCGCACCATCCTGGAACGAAAAACCCCGGCCGGAGCCGGGGTAATTCTGAGTTAACTTCTGATTAGGAAGGATCAGAAGTTGTACTGTGCTGCGAACATCAGGCGGTTAGCATCTTCACTGTCACCACCTTTGGTTTCGGTTTTCCAGTACTGATATTCAACGCCCATCATCACGCTCTTGACCGGCGTCCACATGTAGTTGGCAATGATGTTGGAGCGGGTTTCCTCGTCTCCATCATTTTCAACATCCAGTTCTACCATACCGTAGGTCAGGTTGACGCTGCGGCCGTTACCCAGAGACAAGCTGGTGCCGATTGAGGCGCCGTAGCCTGAGATGGTTTCGAGGTCTTCACCGTCGAGGTAGGCATCGGCAGAACCGGACTGGTACAGATAGGCGTTGGCGCCGTCTGTGTAGTTCAGTGCGCCTTGGATAGACACCATGTCAGAGGCCTTGAATTTGGCAGCGCCAAACATGCCGTAACCCATGGCTGTATCGTCAGTGCCGTTGAATTCGTTTTCATAGGCGTTTTGCTTGACGAGACCGGCAACTGCGAACGACAGAGCATCAGCAGAGCCCTCGTAGCGAGCAGTGAAGGCCGGCATGGTATCTTTGTCGGTGTCAACGTCGTCCCCGCCGACTGTAACCGTTGTTCCGTCCAACGAACCCTTGGGATCCTCTACTGAGACGGAGAGACCTCCTGTGGTGTAACGAAGCTGTGCGGTCCGAAGCTGATATCCTGCCCAGCCGGCACTACCGTTGAAGTCCAGGGTTGGCGTGTTGCCGGTGAAGCTGTTGTAGTTTGACCAGGTCTGCCCTGCCAGAATGCCGTTGTACTCACCGAAGGCATGGCGCAGACGGAAGTTGCCACCACTGGCAAAATCACCTTCAACAGTGATCTTGAAATCCTGCGGCAGGCTTGCTTTGACACCAATACGGCTTTGAGTTGCTGAGGCGTCGAAATGACCTTCATTGTCTGAGCCGGAAACTTTTCCGAAATCACCAGCCAGCGTGCTGTCATCGCCAGTGATCTTTTCGTTGATATCGTAAGTGGCAGTCAGTCGCGCGTAGCCGTAGATGTCGGCATTCACATCGCCGGCCTGGATTTCAAACGCCTGCGCCTGAGAAGCCAGACCCAGAACTGTCATAGCAGCCGTCGCACGAATTGCCATTCTTAATTTGGGGTATACGGATTTAATGGTTGATGGGGCACCTTCACCCCATCAATCTGATACCACCCTCAGATGGTTGATAGATCGACTCCGTAGTTGAGTTCCTCTGCGAAGTCCGGCAGTCCGTAACCGATGGTTTTCTTGTAGAAAGGAGAGACCTTCGCAGTCGGTGCCTTCTTCTTGTGCTTCGTGGTGTAGAGCATTCGTGCCCGCATCACCTCGAAGGAGTAACCGCGCCCTTCACGGTTCTTGTCCTTGGCCAGTCGGTTGATGGACTCCGTGTAAGCGTTGGTGACGGGCATGTCCGTCTCGAAGTAGGTCATGGTCTCTTCGCGCCAGTTTCCCACTGCCCTGACCAGATCGCTCCAGACTTCCTTTTGGCCCTTCGGGATGGTGGCTATCCACTCGTCCAGGGCGGCTTCTGCCTGGAGCCGTGTGGTGGCGTCCCAGATGCCGTAGAAGCGCTCCTTGTGCTCGTAGGCGGCCAGCAGTTGCGGGAACGCGCCTGTCCAGGTCTCCATGATGAGGCGCTCCCGGTCTGAGACTTCGTGAGCGCGTTTCAGCAGGATTTTCCGGTCTCCCTTGAGAGTCCGGCTCTGGGACGGTTTCAGCTCCTTTCTGAGGCCCTTGCGCACTCTCTCTAGGGCATCGTTGGCCATGCGCACCACATGGAACTTATCGACCACGATACGGGCCTGGGGCAGCACAGCCTTGACCGCTGCCCGGTAGGGGTTCCACATGTCCATGCTGACGATCTCGACCTTCTGCCGGTCTTTCAGCTTCATCAGGTAGTTGGTCACCACGTCCTGGCGGCGGGTGGTCAGCAGGTCGAGCAGGGTTCGCTCCTCAATGTTGGTCAGAATGCAGCGGTAGCGCTTGTTCAGGTATAGCTCGTCAATGCCCAGGATGCGGGGCGTCTCGAAGCGGTGCCAGCGCCCCAGGAACTCGGCGCGGGCGTTGAAGATGTCGCGCACCGTCTTCTCGTCCAGGCCGGTCTGTGCCGCCACAAAGGTGTAGGGGTGGTTGAAGGATTCCTTCTCCACGTACTCATGCAGCCGCAGTGTCATACGGAATCCGTCCACCATCTCCGGTAGCTGGGGCCTGAATGTTGTCTTGCAGGCCCGGCAGGTGTATCGGCGGCGGACCACCCAGAGAGTGACCCGCTTGCCGTGGATGGGCAGATCACGATAGGGAACGTCACGCTTGCCGAACCGTACGAACTCACCCTGCACGCCGCATTCCTCGCAGGCGATGGGATCGGGCACGTCCACCTGGAAGTGCATTTCGTCGTCGGTTGATTTGCAGCCCAGTACTTGGTATTGCGGCAGGTGAAGGATGTTGTCGGGAAGTTCGGTCATGGTGTTGTATAGGCGTAGGTGTCAGTCAGATCCATCCGACTCGGCATTGGTGTTTGCTTTTTTACCCAACAAGCTGCTGGAAACGAAAAGTAAGGCACCGAGGACAATTGCAATATCAGCCAGGTTGAAGGCCGGCCAATGCCAGTCTCGCCAATAGAAATCAAAGGAATCCACAACATAGCCGCGAAAGACCCGGTCAATCAGGTTGCCCATGGCGCCACCGAGGATAAGACTGTAAGCGATGGCTTCTCCTTTATGACGATTTTCAAGGATCAGCTTGATCAGAAAAATCGAGACCACTACCGCGATTCCGATAAAAAAGTAGCGCTGCCAGCCTCCACCATTCGCAAAAAGACTGAATGCGGCACCGGTGTTCCATAGGTGCACCCAGTTAAAGAACGGGGTCACCGAAACATACTCGCCATAGGCCATTGATTGCTGCACCAGCCACTTTACAGCCTGATCAGACGCTGCCAGCAGGCCCGATATGGACAATAGGGCATACGGCGAGAGCTTTTTGCCAATAATGAGCATTATTTAACCCTTCAACGCCAAAATGCGTCTGGCACCGTTAAGTACAATGCCCCCCGCGATGGTGCCGATAATCAGATCCGGATAATTGGAACCGGTCCACGCGACCAGGGCGCCGGCGGTGATGACCCCCAGGTTGATCACCACGTCGTTGGCCGAGAATATCCAGCTTGCCTTCATGTGCGCCCCGCCTTCCCGATGTTTGGATATGAGCAGCAGACAACTGGTATTGGCAATCAATGCGACGAATGCGATAGCCATCATCACCAGCGATTCAGGCTCACTACCGAATACAAAGCGTCTCACCACCTCTACGAGCACGCCCACAGCCAAGATCAGTTGCAGTACACCAGCAAGATGCGCGGCACGTACCTGCATTTTCACGCTATGTCCAACCGCATAAAGGGCAAGCCCGTACACCGCCGCATCGGCAAAATTGTCCAGGGATTCTCCAATCAGGCCGGTGGACCGGGCGATCAGACCGGCAGTCATTTCCACCACGAACAGAAGTGCATTGATGCCGAGCAACCAGCGCAGGGTCCCGGATTCTTGCTTAGCAGAAGCTGCCGAAAACTCGGCGGCCTTGATGGTCTCCGGATTTGCAGCGACGGTTTCCTGAAGCGAGGCGCCTAGCCCCAAGGTCTTCAGTTTCGAGGTGACGGGCTCGACCTCGCCGTCATGCACGACCTTCAGCCGGCGGTTCGACAAGTCGAAGGACAGCGCCCGAATCTCCTCAAAGCCGTTCAGGGCTAGGCGAATCATTCGTTCTTCTGATGGACAGTCCATCTTCGGCACGGCATAAACACTGACCCATCTCCCTGGCGCCTCGGAGGAGGCCTGTATATCGGTATCCGCTGCGGACGTTGCATCACCGCCACAGGCGCCACCACAGGATTTGCTCATGATACGACTCCACTTGAACAATGTTGTGGTACCATTTAAAACTATAAAGCTACTATAAGGTCAATAGAGTAAAGAATCCGTTGGGGAGGAGGCTGATGCGCATTGGTCAGTTGGCGCAGTTGGTAGGGGTCGAAACACAGACGATCCGCTTCTATGAACAGCAGGGCTTGTTGCCGCCGCCTGATCGGCAGGACAACGGTTACCGTGTCTATACCGAGAAGCATGGTGAGGGGCTGGCCTTCATCCGTCGCTGCAGAATCCTGGGCCTGTCACTGGCTGAGATTCACGAACTACAGAGCTATCAGGACGACCCTCATCAGCCTTGTACCGCCGTCAACACCTTGCTCGATGATCACATCTCTCATGTGCGGTCGCAGATAACCGCTCTGCAAGCGCTTGAGAAACAACTCGTTTCACTGAGAGCGAGTTGCAACGATGACCGGGAAGTTGAGGCGTGTGGGGTTCTTGCTGGAATTAGCGAAGGAAACATGCACCAGCAGTAGGTGAAGCATCAACCAGATAATCCGATGAGATGCCGGTCTGTCTCACTCTCATGCAAAGGTAAGATCAACCATTTAATCCGCTTACCCTTAATTTGTTGCTTTGCATTGTTGTTGTCTCCACACGTTTATTGTTGTTGGACCCACAGACAAAGTAGTTACGAATCTATGACAATTCAAACAGAATCGGTGATTATTTAGACGAATGACTATAGGCCTTCGATTCAGTCATGGTGGCATCCGGAGGAGTACTTTGGTCGTAATGGGCAAGATGATTTTCAAACACGAGATGCTATCTGAACCTACGTTTGCCTTCGTCGATATTGAAACCACCGGCGGCAATGCCCAGCGGGATCGGATCACCGAAATTGGTATCCGCTTCTGGCGTAACGGGGTCGTTGTGGGGGAATGGCAAACGCTCCTGAACCCGGAAGCCCGGATCTCCGGGTTCATCGAACGACTGACGGGTATCTCCAATGCCATGGTGGCGAGTGCCCCTCGTTTTGAGACCATTGCCGACGAGCTGGAGCGGCACCTGGACGGGTGCATTTTTGTCGCCCACAACGCACGCTTTGATTACGGTTTTATCAAGAGTGAATTCCGCAGATTGGGGCGACTGTTCAGTGCCCGGGTGCTTTGCACCGTTCGACTTTCCCGGGCGCTCTATCCGGAGGCCGAACGCCACAACATGGATGCGCTGATCGCCCGGCACGGATTACCCGCTGTTGAGCGCCACCGGGCCATGGGCGATGTCACTGCCATGCTGGCGTTCTTTGAACACACCTTGCTTGAGCAGGGCGAAGACACCGTTGGTGCCACCATCAACCGCCTGCTCCAGCGCCCCAGCACACCCTCCAACGTACCCGCGGAAATGCTCGCTGATTTGCCGGCGGGGCCCGGTGTGTACCGGTTTTATGGAGATAACGATGTGCTGCTGTACGTGGGCAAAAGCACCAATATTCGCCAGCGGGTGGCCTCGCATTTTTCCGGTGATCATCAGAGCAGCCGTGGAATCCGGCTGTCCGAAAGCCTGCGCCGGGTGGAATACACCGAAACTGCCGGAGAGCTAGGTGCCCTGTTGCTGGAACTCAAACAGATAAAGACCCTGAGCTCGCTGTTCAACCGTCGCTCACGGGCGGCGAAAAGCCTGGTCAGCATCGCCCTGCACCCGGACAACTCCGGCTACCTGAATGCCGAGTTGGCCAGAACCATCACGCCGGATCAACTGGGAGATTACTTCGGCCTGTTTCGCAGCAAGCGGGACGCGTTAAGTGCGTTACGGGGCATCGCCAGCAAAAACGACCTGTGCGGAAAACTCCTGGGACTGGAGCCGGCAACCCCGGGACCATGCTTTCAACGATCCCTGGGGCGGTGCAAAGGTGCCTGTGAAGGCGCGGAAGACGTCACCCGGTTCAACCTGCGCATGCAGATCGCCTTTCATAATCTGCGTCTGAAAACCTGGCCCTGGCCCGGCCCAGTTGCCCTGGCCGAAGAAAACCCGGAAAACGGACGCACGGACTGGCTGATCATCTGGAACTGGATTCATATAGAAACGCTGCGCAGCGACCAGCACACCGAGGCCGATCTGCACGACTATCAGCCCGGCGAAGACCCGGTCACCTTTGATCTGGATTCCTACAAGCTGCTCATTAAAGCGCTCCTGGGGAAAGATCGAAACCACCATCGCATCATCGAGTTACATGCTATAACACAACCGGCTGTTCTTATGCCCTGAGTGGCGTATTATGGGGAGGAATTCATCCACTCAGAGAGAGATCCATGAACAGAGAACCTGTCTCCCGCGAACTTTTTGATGAAGTCATGGTGCCCAACTACGCCCCCGGAACCATTATCCCGGTGCGAGGCGAAGGCTCCCGCGTGTGGGATCAGGAAGGCCGAGAGTTCGTGGATTTGCAGGGTGGTATTGCCGTCACCAGCCTGGGCCACGCCCATCCGGGGCTATTGGGTGCGTTACAGGAACAGTCAGAAAAAATCTGGCACCTGTCGAACGTCATGACCAACGAGCCTGCCCTGCGGCTGGCCAAAACCCTGTGTGACCTCACCTTCGCCGAGCGGGTGTTCTTTGCAAACTCCGGCGCTGAAGCCAACGAAGCTGCCTTCAAACTGGCCCGTCGCTACGCCTGGGAACACTACGGTCCGGAAAAACACGAGATCATTTCGTTCAAGAATTCCTTCCACGGCCGCACCCTGTTCACCGTCAGTGTGGGTGGCCAGCCCAAATACCTGGAAGGCTTTGAACCGGCCCCCGGCGGCATCCATCACGCCGAATTCAATAACCTGGACTCAGTGAAAGCGCTGATCTCCAAAGAGAAGACCTGCGCTGTCGTGGTCGAGCCCGTCCAGGGTGAAGGCGGCGTCATGCCGGCAGATCCCGAATTCCTGCAAGGGCTGCGAGAGCTCTGCGACGAACACAACGCCCTGCTGGTCTTCGACGAAGTCCAAAGCGGCGTAGGCCGCACCGGCTACCTGTACGCCTACGAAATGTACGGCGTAACACCGGACATCCTCTCCAGCGCCAAAGGCCTGGGCGGCGGCTTCCCGGTTGCCGCCATGCTGACCACCGCCAAAGTCGCGGCCAGCCTGGGCGTAGGCACCCACGGCAGCACCTACGGCGGCAACGCGTTGGCTTGCGCCGTGGCCCAGAAAGTCATCGACACCGTCAGCCAGCCGGAAATCCTCAAGGGCGTCAAAGCCCGCTCCGAAAAACTGCGCAAAGGCATGATGGACATCGGCGAACGCTACGGCGTGTTCTCCGAAGTTCGCGGTGCTGGTCTACTCTTGGGTTGTGTACTGACCGAACAATGGCAGGGCAAGGCCAAAGACTTCCTGAACGCCGGTCTGGATGAGGGCGTGATGGTCCTGGTAGCCGGAGCCAATGTGGTGCGGCTGGCGCCTTCGCTGATCATTCCGGAAACGGATATTGAAGAAGCGCTGGAAAGGTTTGAAGCTGCAGTGAAGAAGATCACGGCTAAGTAAAATGTAGCCCCTGGGGCTGGGTTCCCCTTCCGGAAATTTCGGAGGCCATGGATGGCCGGAGAGAAGCGCACAGGGATGTGCTTGTAGCGGTTTCCGGAAGGGGAACCCAGTTCCAGGGGCGGGCGAGCCTGCTCCAAAAATCCTGATGGTTCGATAGAGGAGCGCACCATGTGGCGAGTCAGACCAGCCAAACTGGATGACCTGCAACAAATCCTGGACATAGCCGGCGCCCAAACCGCCAGGCTCTCGTCCACCCTGCCCAAAACCGAAGAAACCCTGGCCCGGAAAATTCAACACTCCCGGGACTCCCTGGCCGACAACGCCCCCGAAGGCACTCCGCGCCGCTTTCTGTTCGTACTCGAAAACACCGAAACCGGCGAAATCGCCGGCACCGCAGGTATCGACAGCCGCGCCGGCAACGGCCACCCGTTTTACAATTACCGGCGTGACTACCTCATCCACGCCTCCCACGAACTCAACGTCTCGCGCCGCGTCGAAGTCCTGTACCCGAGCCACGCCCTGACCGACCTGACACTGCTGTGCTCCTTCACCCTGAAAGAACAACACCGCAACACCCCGGTATTCGAGCTGCTATCCCGGGCCAGAATGATGTTCATTGCCAGCCACCGGGAATGGTTCACCAACCGAACGGTGGTTGAAATCCAGGGCGTACAGCACGAAAACGGCAGCGTGCCCTTCTGGGACAGCCTGGGGCGACATTTCTTCAATATGGACTTTGAAACCGCCGATCAATATTCCGGCCAGCTCAGCAAAACCTTTATTGCCGAACTCATGCCGCCGAACCCGGTGTACGTCACCCTGCTCAGTACCGAGGCTCAGGAAGCCCTCGGCCAACCACACCCGCTGACCGAACCCAACTATCAGCTACTCCAGCGCGAAGGTTTTCAGCCCGGATGCTACGTCGATATCTTTGACGGCGGACCAGTGATGGAAGTGCGCACCGACAGCCTGAAAACCCTGGTGACCAGTCAGCCCAAAACACTGCACGGCAGCCACCAGAACGATGGTGAAACCTGCCTGATCAGCGCCGGCGAAGGTGAGCACTTCCGCTGCCTGTTGACCCCGGTGGCAGAAACGTTGGCGGATGATGTAAAAGTGCCGGTGAGCACCTGGCATGGCCTGCAAAGCAGCGCCGGCGACCCGGTAAGGATTTCACCGTTATGAGCATGCAAATACAGGGGAGGGCGTAAGATGCTGGTGATCCGCCCGCTTCAGTCTGACGATCTGGAAGACCTCTATGCCATGGCGCAGAAGGCCGGCAAAGGCCTGACCACATTGCCCGCCGACCGGGAACTGCTTCAGCGCAAGATTGATCGCGCCCGTGAATCCTTCAATCAACGCTGTGCGCCGGAAGCGGCCCTGTACCTGTTTGCGCTGGAAGATATTCAGGCCAGGAAGACCGTTGGCATCAGTGGCATCGAGGCCCGGGTTGGCCTGGAAGAAGTGTTCTACAATTACCGGCTGAGTGTCACGGTCAATGCATCGAAAGAGCTGGGTGTGCATGTGCGCACGCCCACGCTGAACCTGTCCAACGACATGACCGACACCACCGAAATCTGCTCGCTGCTGCTTTCCGACGAGTATCAGGGCGGCGGCAATGGCCTGTTGTTATCCCGCTGTCGTTTTATGTTCCTGGACGATTTTCGCAAACGCTTTTCCGACAAAGTGTTCGCGGAAATGCGTGGAGTCTCGGACAAAGACGGTAAAAGCCCCCTGTGGGATGCCCTGGGCAGCAAGTTTTTTGACATGGAGTTCAGCCAGGCCGATATGCTCTCCGGGCTTGGCAATAAATCCTTCATTGCGGAACTGATGCCGAAATACCCCATCTACCTGCCGATGTTGCCAGACGCTGCGCGGGCGGTCGTTGGCATGGTGCACGACAATACCCGGCCGGCGCTGAAGATGCTGCAGGCCGAAGGTTTCAACTTCAACGGCATGGTGGATATTTTCGATGGCGGGCCTGTGGTTGAAGCCTTTGTCCATAACATTCGTACGGTGCGGGAAGCGGTCAACCGGCATGCCATGGTGGTCAATCACAGCATGGATCTGGATGTGCCGGCAGAGCAACGGGTGATGATCTCGAACCGGTCGTTCCGGGACTTTCGGGTAACCACCATACCCATGAACTGCATCGGGCCCGACACTGTCAAAATTCCTAGAGTGCTGGCGGAGGCTCTTTTAGTGGAGTCGGGTGATCCGGTGCGTATTGCCCCCTTGAAGGAGGGTGCTTTGTCGCCCATCCGTCCAAACAATTCCGAACCGGGAGGTGGTAAACAATGGCAAACCTGACAGGCAATGTGTACATCGACGGGCTCTGGCTGCAAGGCCACGGAGCGCCCTTTGAATCGGTGCAGCCGGTAACAGGTGAAACGGTCTGGGATGGCAATGCCGCCAGTCTCGAAGATGTTGACGCAGCGGTTCGGGAAGCTCGAAAGGCGTTTCTGGCCTGGCGCCGGAAAAGTCTCGCAGAACGCCAGGCGGTGATTGAGGCCTTCGGCGAACTGCTTGAGGCCAACAAGGAAGAAATGGCCCATCAGATCGGCCTGGAAACAGGAAAGCCTCTCTGGGAGTCCCGCACCGAAGTGGCGGCCATGATGGGCAAAATTCCGATCTCCGTGAAAGCCTACAACGAGCGTACGGGGCACACTGAATCTGACGTGGCCGGCGGACATGCGGTGTTGCGCCACCGCCCCCATGGCGTGGTCGCCGTGTTTGGCCCCTATAACTTCCCGGGCCATCTGCCTAACGGGCACATTGTGCCGGCCTTGCTGGCCGGCAATACCGTGGTGTTCAAACCCAGCGAACTGACCCCGGGGGTGGCGGAACTCACTGTCAGGCTCTGGGAAAAAGCCGGTCTGCCGGATGGGGTGATCAATCTGGTTCAGGGCGGTTCCGATACCGGCAAGTGCCTGGCCCGCCACCCGCTGATTGACGGTTTGTTCTTTACCGGCAGTTCCACCGTCGGGCACCTGCTGCACGAACAGTTCGGCGGCCAGCCGGAAAAAATCCTGGCGCTGGAGATGGGCGGTAATAACCCTCTGATCGTTCAAAATGTGTCAGATCTGGATGGCGCCGTGCACCACGCACTGCAGTCCGCGTTCCTGTCGGCCGGCCAGCGCTGTACCTGTGCTCGCCGGTTACTGGTGCCCAAAGGCAAGAAAGGCGATGAATTTCTGGCACGGCTGGTAGAAGTGGCGGCCCGCATCACCGTGGCGGAATTCGATGCTGACCCGCAGCCGTTTATGGGCTCGGTGATTTCTGCTGATGCGGCAGACCAGCTACTCAAGGCTCAGGCTGGCATGCTGGAAAAGGGTGCGAGCTCGCTGCTGGAAATGAAACAGCTCAAGCCCGATACCGGCCTGTTGTCGCCGGGGATTGTGGATGCGACCGGGATAGAGCTGGAAGACCAGGAGTTTTTCGGTCCGCTGCTGACGGTGTACCGCTACAAAGGCTTTGATGAGGCCCTGGAGCTTGCCAACAACACTCGCTACGGCCTGTCTGCCGGCATCCTGAGCGATGACCGCAAACTCTATAACCGTCTGGTGGAGGAAGTGCGCGCCGGTATTGTGAACTGGAATCGGCCACTTACCGGGGCAAGCAGTGCCGCACCGTTCGGTGGTGTCGGTGCCAGCGGTAACCATCGTGCCAGTGCCTATTACGCGGCCGATTACTGCGCCTGGCCGATGGCCTCTCTGGAAGCCGGCAAGAGTGAGCTGCCGGATAGCCTGGCCCCGGGCCTGAACTTTGACTGACAGGAACAGCTGCCATGGTTAAACATGCGGTAGAAGCAAACTTCGATGGCCTGGTGGGACCGACCCATAACTACGCCGGGCTGTCCTGGGGCAATGTGGCCTCAAAATCCAACGTCAATGCGGTGGCCAACCCCAGGGAGGCGGCACTCCAGGGATTGGCGAAGATGAAGCGGCTGGCGGACCGGGGCTATGTGCAGGGCATTCTGCCACCCCACGAGCGCCCGCACATTCCCACCCTCCGTGCGCTGGGCTTTGAAGGCAACGAGCGCCAGATTCTGGAAGCCGTAGCCAAGGCAGATCCCTCCATTCTGGCGGCGGTGTCGTCGGCGTCCTGCATGTGGACCGCGAACGCGGCTACCGTCTCTCCCAGTGCCGACACAGCCGATCACCGGGTGCACTTCACCCCGGCCAATCTCAGTGCCAAGTTCCACCGCTCCATTGAACACCAGGTCACGGGTCGTTCGCTGAAAGCGATTTTTGGTGACGAAAGTTACTTTGCCCATCATCCGGCGCTGCCGTCAGTCAGTCATTTTGGCGATGAGGGGGCGGCCAACCACACCCGCCTGTGCAGTCGCTACGGGGAGCCGGGCGTTGAGCTGTTTGTGTATGGTCAGGTCGCGTTCAATGAATCCGCTCCGGCGCCAAGCAAGTACCCGGCGCGCCAGACCCTGGAAGCGTCACGCGCCATTGCTCGCCTGCATGGCCTGACCGATCGCCATGCCGTGTTTGCCCAGCAGAATCCGGCGGCTATCGATGCCGGCGTGTTTCACAACGATGTGATTGCGGTCGGTAATGGCAATTGCCTGTTCTATCACGAGCAGGCTTTTCTTGAGGAAGCCCGGGTGCTGGCAGACATCCAGGAACGCCTGACCGGTGCCGAGCTGGAAGCCGTGCGTGTTTCATCAGCGCAGGTGCCCATCGAAGATGCGGTGGCCTCCTATCTGTTCAACAGCCAGTTGTTGAACACTGCCGATGGTATGCTGCTGGCTGTACCGGGTGAGTGCCGCGAAGTGGCCTCGGTCAGCCGGTATCTGGATGAACTGGTGAAAGCCGACACGCCGATCACCGCGGTGGAAGTGTTCGATGTCAAACAGTCCATGCGCAATGGTGGCGGGCCTGCGTGTCTGCGCTTGCGGGTGGCGCTCAACGACGACGAGCTGCACGCTATCAACCGGGGTGTGATCCTGACCGATGCGCTCTATGAGCGACTGACCTCCTGGGTTGAAGCCCACTACCGCGACCAGCTCAGCCAGCAGGACCTGGCCGACCCGATGTTACTGGAGGAAGTGCGCAAGGCGCTGGATGAACTGACCGGTATTCTTGGCCTCGGCAGCATCTACGATTTTCAGTTGTAAGGCTGGTCAGCTCAGCGTACCGGCTCGCTGGAGATAGACCGGGTCAGCATATCCATGGTGTGACGAATGAGTGCTTCGGAAGGAAACTCCCCGGCCTCGGTGGATTCCGCCTGGCACAGCATGATCACGCCATGCAGGGCGCCGCGCAGGTAAAGCGCGGTTTGCGCTGGCGACTGGATACGGTCGCGGCTGATGGTGCCGTCTTCCAGGCCAAGATGAATCGCCGCTTCCATCAGCACCATCAGTTCGTTCTTTGAACACAGCATCTCCCTGGCCTGGTCTTCTTCCGCATCGGCGATGGCGGTGGAAGCCTTGGTCAGAGCGGTGAAGTAGTCCGGAGCTTCCACAAAGAAACGGTAATAAGCCTCTCCCATGGCCCGGATCTTCCCGAGCCCGGTATCGGTTGCCTGCATCGCCCGCTCAAACCGGGTCACCAGATCCTGCCCGGCCCGCAGCATGATGCCTCGCTGGATGGCGGCCTTATCCTTGAAATAGACATAGAGCAGAGCCCGGCTCAGACTGGCTGTGCGCGCAATGTCGTCCATGGAGGTGCGGTCGTAGCCCTTTTCTGAGAATACCAGTTCGGCGGCGTCCAGAATGGCGTCGTACCTTGCCTGTTTTTCCCGTTCCCGTCGTGATTTCAGCGGTTCATTCATTGTGATCCCGAGCTTTCCGGCTTTGGCTGCATGATAACTGATAACCGATGAAAGCCGATTATTGACAATTTGTCAAAGAGTGACATGATGTCGGAAACAATGGGCAACCTCCGATGGACCGGAGGTCACAATCAACCTGTTCAGGGAAAGGGGCTGGAACACTATGTCTCTCACACTACGTCACTCTCCGTTTGTTCTGGCCAGTGCGCTGCTGGCCGTACTGTCTGTCTCCGGCTGCCGCGGTGGCGGTACCGAATCCGGCGAAAACGCTGAAAATACGCCGGTCTCCGTGCGGGTATCCGCTGTCACCGGTGGCCAGATGGAAGAAATTCCTCTGCGGTTTTCCGGCATTGTCCGTGCAGCCCAGCGTGCAACCCTCACATTTCAGGTCAGCGGGACGCTCAAGGAACGCCCGGTTGAGCTGGGGCAGACGGTAAAGCCCGGTGATGTGCTGGCGCGTCTGTACAATCCGGCGCTGGAACCGGCGCGGGATTCCGCAGCTGCCCGCCTGGATGAGCTGAGAACCCAGTTTGAACAGGCCCAGCGGGAGTGGGAACGCTCCAGCCGGTTGCATCAGCGAGGCGTGGTCTCGGAGCAGACGCTGGAACAGATTGCCGCCCGCCGGGATTCCCTGAGGGCGAGCATGGCGACAGCCGAAGCCTCACTGGCCGAAGCCACGAGGCTGCTTGAGGAAAGTGTTCTGAAAGCGCCCTTTGCCGGGCAGGTGGAAGCATTGCTGGTGGAGCGGGATGAGTTCGTGGGGGCGGGGCAGCCGGTCATGCGCTTGTCCTCGCCGCTGGGGCGGGAAGTGGAAGTGCGGGTGCCCGCGCACTTGCTCGGCCATGTCCGGATTGGTCAGGAGTTACCGGTTTGGCTGGTGCAGGACCGCAACCGTGAACCTGCCACCGGCACTGTGGTGGAGATTGCCCAGGGCAGTTCCATCCGCGGGGAACTGCATCCGGTACTGGTCAGCCTGCCACCAAATTCCCTGTCCTCCGGTGAGCCGGTGGAAGTGGGCATTGCCCCGGTGCGGGAATCTGCCATTACCGTGCCCCTGCTGGCGGTCGTTCGCGACAGTACCGGCACCAGTGTGTTCCGGGTGCAAGACCAGGTAGCTCAGCGGGTTCCGGTACAGGTCGACCGGGTCATCGGTGAGCGCGTCATGGTGCACCCGGGTGCATTGAGCCCGGGAGATCAGGTGGTGTATGCCGGTATGACCCGGCTGGTGGATGGTGACACCGTGGAGGTGCGCTGATGACCCGCCGACTGCTTAACTGTCAACGCTTGCTGGGCATGGTGGTGACCATGCTCTGCCTGCTCGGTATTGCCGCCTACAGCACCATGCCCCGTCAGGAAGATCCGAGTTTCCCATACCGGGCCGGTATGATCACGGTGAGTTATCCCGGTGCCAGTGCCGAGGCGGTTGAGCGCCTGGTGCTTCAGCCGCTGACCGATGAATTGCGTCAGGTCGAAGAGCTGGACTGGAGCCAGGGCACCGCCAGAACCGGCGTGGCACTGGCCCGGCTGAAACTCCGGGACCGCATCTACGACACCGATTCGGCGTGGGATCGGGTTCGTCAGGCCATGGAGCGGGCGCGCCAGGATTTCCCCGATGATGTGGGCCTGATGGAGCTGGATGACCGTCTGATCGACATCCCGGCCGTGGTGCTGGCCGTGGGCGGTTCACCCTCAGTGACTGAGCTTTCGGAGGTGGCCGAACGCCTGAAACAGAACCTTCTGGATATCCCTGGCATCTCCCGCATTGAACTTGAAGGGGATGCCGACGAACAGATTACCCTGGCACTTGACGACGCCGCGCTGTATCGGCTGGGAGTTCCGCCCAAGCGGATACTCGACACCCTGGCCCGGCGCAACCAGACCATCCCCGGTGGCTTCGTGGTGGTGGAAGGCAAGCGCCTATCAGTATTGCCGAACACTGAGTTCACGGACATAGACGCGATTCGCGCGACGCCCATTGAGCTGCCAGATGGCTCCCAGGTGCCCCTGGCAGCGGCCGCAGAAGTCTGGCGTGGGCCGGCCGAGCCCCGGCAGCCAGAGACCTGGTTCGACGGCGAGCGGGTGGTGTTGCTGTCAATTATCATGGAAGAAGGTTCCACCGACGCCATCCGCTTTGGCGAGCGGATCCGGGAACGGCTGGACCAGGTGCGTCCAGACTTCGAGCCGTACCAGCTCCGCGAGATGTTTTTTCAGCCCGACAAGGTGTCTGACCGGCTGGATGATCTGGCCTGGAGCCTGGTGCTGTCGGTACTGATCATTGTGGCGGTGGTATTTACCGGCATGGGTATCCGCATGGGCCTGCTGGTGGCGTCCATCCTGCCCATGGTGGCCCTGATCAGCGTGGGGCTCTATGACCTCGGGGGTGGGGTGTTGCATCAGATTGCCGTTATCGGGATGGTCATTTCCCTGGGTATCCTGATCGACAACGCCATTGTGATTGTTGAAAACATACAGGGCCATCTGGATGAGGGCATGCGCCGGCTGGATGCCCTGCGCAAGGCGGTCGGTGAGCTGGCCGGGCCGTTGGGTGCGTCTACCGGCACAACACTTGCCGCCTTTGCGCCGCTGTTGATGGCCAGGGGCGGCGCCGCGGATTTCACCCGGGGCGTGCCGGTGATGATCATGCTCACCCTTTCTGTGAGCTATCTGCTGGCAATTTCTGCCGTGCCCCTGCTGGCGGCGCGTTTTCTGAAGCCCCGGAAAAATATTCACAAAGACCGGCTTATCGGCCTGGCCAGCTACCTCGGTGGCCTGGTGTATCGGCACCCGGGCCGGTTGATTACCGCCGGCGCCCTGCTGGTGGTGATCAGCCTGGGCATGACCCCGTTCATGGCCCAGCAGTTTTTCCCCAACGCAGACCGCCCTCGTGTCATCGTCGAGATGTACATGCCCGAAGGCACCGATCAGGCCCGAACCTCTGAAGTGGCCGCCGTTCTTGAACAGGCCATTCGGACCCGGCCCGAGGCACTGGAAGTGCACCGCTTTGTCGGCTTTACCGGGCCGTCGTTCTATTACAATCTGCAGCGCTCGCCACAGGCGCCTAACCGGGCAAGGCTGGTGGTTCGCACGCCGACGCTGGCCGATACCACCGACCTGGTGAAATGGATCCGCCACGAGGCCGCCCGGTCGCTACCGGAGCTGGATATCACCGCCGGGATTCTGGGGCAGGGACCACCGCGGCCTGCGCCGGTAGAAGTCCGTGTCTTCCATCCGGACGACAACGCCCGCGCCCGAGCCACCGAGCAGGTCTATTCCATTCTCAGGGGTGTTGAGGGCACGGTGGATGTTCGTCACGATCTCGACATTGGTGTGCCCAGCATCGCCATCAATGTGGACGACGCCACCGCCGCCCGCTATGGCCTCACCCGAGCCGATGTTGCCCAGAGCCTGTATGGCCAGAGCTACGGCGCCGTGGCTGAGCGTTATCGACAGGAGGACGACCCGATACCCATCGTGCTGCGCTCCCGCGAAGGCACGTCGCTGTCACTGTCGCGCCTGCTGTCTGTGAATACCTACAACGACCAGGGCGATGCCATTCCGCTATCGGCCGTGGCCACGGTTGAAACTACCTGGGAACCGGCGGCGGTTTACCTGCGCAACGGGGTACGGGTGAATACGATCAGTGCCAATCTGGAGGAAGACTACAGCTTCAGCCAGGCGCTGGACGGCCTGTATGCGGGCCTGGAACAGAACCCGTTGCCGGCGGGCACGCGACTGGACATGGGAGGAGATGCCGAAGGTTCTGACCGTGCCAACTCCGCACTGCTGACCGCGGCACCGATCGGCATGCTGCTGTTGCTGTTCTTCCTGCTGTTGCAGTTCAACTCCTTCCGGCGGGTGGGCATTATCCTGCTGACCGTACCGCTGGCAACCGTTGGCATTTTCCCGGGGCTGGTTCTGTCCGGTTCGCCCTTCGGTTTTCAGTCGCTGCTGGGGGTGATTGCTCTGGTTGGTATCGTGGTGAACAACGCCATCGTGCTGCTGGACGTAATGGATCGGGAGCTGGAACGGGGCCGAGCCATTGCCGATGCGGTGCGCACCGCTGTGGAACGCCGTACCCGGCCCATCCTGCTGACCACCGCAACCACCGTGGCCGGCCTGCTGCCGCTGGCGTTCTCAAGTTCCACCCTGTGGCCACCCATGGCCTGGGCCATCATCAGTGGTTTGCTGGCTTCGACGGTCCTGACCCTGCTGGTGATACCGTCAGTCTGCACCAAACTGATCAAACTGCCGGTGGGCGAACCCGAAAACGCGCCAGCCTGAACCTGGTGTCATGTACAGGGCGGCTCAGACAGAGCCGGCCCTGTACACTTCCCTGGCTCGGATCATCAAACCCACCCGCTGGCCCACAGGCACCGCCCGGTTTGGAAACACCACCGCCTCCGGCGCGGTTCCGACCCGGTAGTCATCCTGATCATCCTCCCAGATCACCGTGCCAGGCTGATACTCCGTGAAGTTCGCCACATCGTCCGGAACATGAAACCGGAAAGACGGCCCGGTATTGAGCACCTCATGCACCACCTCAAACACCGTCAGATGATCAAATGGTGGCTGCACTGCGGGCGCTGCCTCGCCCCGGAAACGCCGGCGCAAGGCCCGCTCAATGCCTTGGAACCGTCGCAGATCATTCCGGCCAAACGGCTCCACCTTGCCCAGTTCAATGGTAAAACTCTCCGCCTTCAGAGTGCTGGCAGTGAACGATGAAAACACTGTCGATTCCTTATGCTGCAGCAACAGGGTCTCCACCTCGGCCTCCAGCAGGAACGCACACTGGCCGGCCGGAACCGACCGCCCTTCCACGTACGGGTACAGCGCAAAGCGCTCCCGTTTCGACGGGCGAATAGCGGTATGCAGATCATAATGGTTTAACGCCAGGCCCTGATGCGCCATCGCAAATTGCCGACACATTTCCTCCAGAAACCGAGCCCGCCGGCCCTCCGCAAGCCCGGAATATTCCGGTTTGCCATGGGCACCATTGAACAACCGGTTCATGTTCACATCCAGAAACCGCTCACCCTCCACCATGGCAGGAGGGTTGCCCAGGATCAGCAGCAGCGGGCACGCCAGCGACCACTCCCCGGAAAACAACTCCGACACCAGCGTGTTGAGCACTTCAATCGGCGCCGTTTCATTGCCATGCACCCCGGCAGAAATGATCAGCGCTTCCTGATTCGGGTTAGCCCTGTCAGCCGGTGGCGTCAGCCACAGAACCCCGTTGGCCTTGCGGGAAACCTGGGTGCCATCGGGCAGGGAGGTTTTGGTTTCGGGCAGATCAGCGGAAGCGTTGGCGAGGGTATGGCTAAGCCAGTCCGGGTGAAAGTCAAAGATTTGATTCGTAGCCTTCATAGACTCCCCTGCAGCGTTTGGGGGCATCTGGCTGGATAGGCTTTCCGGGAATTTCGGAGGCCATGGATGGCGCGGAGAGAAGCGCACAGGGATGTGCTTGTAGCGGTTCCCGGAAAGCCTATCCAGCCAGATGGCCATGCTCCCGGCGATGGGAGCAAAAGTTAGCCATTCACCGGCCGCTGATGCCGCAAAAGATGGTTTTCCAGCTTGCGGAAAGCAAACACCAGAATAAACGTCAGCGCCATATAACAAAGCGCCACGAAAATAAACGCATCAAACGGCGCGTAAAACCGCGAATAAATGTTTCGTGCCGCCCCTGTCAGATCAACAATGGTGACCACACTGGCAATCGCACTGGCGTGCAGCATGAAAATCACCTCATTGGAATAAGCCTGAACCGCGCGACGCGCCGCGCTTGGCAGAATGATCCGGCGCATCCGCAGAAACCAGTTCATGCCATAGGCTTTCGCCGCCTCGATTTCACCATGGGGCGTAGACATAATCGCCCCCCGGATAATCTCCGTGGTGTAGGCTGCGGTATTCAGCGTGAAGGCCAGCAGGGCAGGATAAAGAGGTTCCCGGAAGATCTCCCACCAGAAAGTCTCCTGAATCCCCGGAATCTGCGCTACTCCATAATAGATAATGTACAGCTGGATCAGCAGCGGCGTGCCCCGGAACAGATAGGTGTAGATCCAGATTGGCCCGGACACCAGCGGATTCCGGACCGTACGCAGAATCGCCAGCGGAACCGCCACCACCAGGCCGATGACCAGCGACAGAAACACCAGGTGTACGGTCGTCACCAGACCGTCCCAGTACTCCATCAGCGTCATGGCCGTGAAAATTTCGTTCTTGTTCAACCACTCGGCAATGAAATCAGGCATCGTTTAATTCCCCTGAACCACGCCGACATTGGCTCGACGATCAAGCCACTTGATAAACAGCTCCGACCCCGCCGTCAGTGCCAGATACACGGCAGCCACTGGTACGAAGAAGTGGAAAGGCATGCGCTCCGCCTTGGCGGCTTCCTCCGCCACCCGCACCATATCGGTCAGGCCGATGATGGACACCAGTGCCGTGGTCTTGAGCAACACCTGCCAGTTATTGCCGATGCCCGGCAGGGCATGGCGCAACATCTGCGGGATCATCACCCGCCGGAAGGTATGCCAGCGGGAAAAACCATAGGCCTTGGCCGCCTCAATCTGACCGACATCCACTGCCAGAAAGGCGCCGCGAAAGGTTTCGGTCATATAGGCACCGAAAATCAGACCGATGGTCACCACGCCGGAAATGAAAGGATCAAACTGGAAGAAAAAGTCGATACCGCGGGTTTCCCACAGATAATCCGAAAGCATGTTCACCGCTACCTGGCCGCCGTAATAGAACAGCAGCATCATTACCAGGTCCGGAACCCCGCGAATCAGCGTGGTATAGGCGGTTGCGATGCCGGCGGCAACACGGCTGCCGGAGAGTTTTGCGCTGGCACCAACCAGGCCAAGCGCCAGGGCCAGGGCCAGAGACAGGAAGGCCAGCTCAATGGTGATGACCGCTCCTTCTGCGAGGGCCGGGCCATAGCCTTTCAGATCAAACATGGGAGTATCCGGTCAGCGGGGGCGACGTGGCGCCGCCCCCGTGGTCATTACATCTTGATATCGTAGTTAAAGTACTTCTTCATGATGGTGTCGTAGGTGCCATCTTCCTTCAACGTGCGCAGGGCGGCGTTTACTTCATCGGCCAGGTCGGCATCACGCTTGCGCATGGCAACGCCCACACCTTCACCCAGTTTCACAGGCTCGCCCACTTCCTTGAAGCCGTCTTTGGACAGAACAGTCTGCTCACCCACCGGATAGTCGACAAAGACCACGTCCAGGCGCTGCCCTTCAAGGTCCAGCACCATGTCATCAGCGGTGGTGTAGCGCTTGATTTCAACAATGCCACCCATGTTCTCTGTCACGTAGGTGTCCATGGTGGTACCGCGCTGAACACCGACAGTCTTGCCTTTCATGGCATCCATATCAGTGACGTCGGTGCTGAAATCGTTCGGGCCGAACCAGCCGCCCGGGGTATTGTAGTACGGCTCGGAGAAGAGCACGCGCTCTGCACGCTCCGGTGTAATCGACATGGAAGACATGATCAGATCAAACTTACGAGCCAGCAGGCCCGGAATCATGCCGTCCCATGCCTGGATGACGAATTCGCAGTTGGCGTTCATCTCTTCACACATGGCGTCGGCCAGTTCCACTTCAAAACCGGTCAGCTCACCGTTTTCGTCTTTGTATTCGAATGGCTCGTAGGGCACATCAAAAGCAATGCGCAGGTTTCTTTCCTGAGCCTGGGCCGTGCCGGCAACCAGGGCCAGGGCGCAACTTGCTGCAACAATCAGTTTTTTCATGTGTCACTTCTCCGGTAATTCGCCACAAAGGCTTTATTTTTTATGGAAGTTTCGGGAGCTATTCTTCAACGCCTCGTCCAACACCGATTCAAGATAGCACTGGTGTTCAGAACTTGGGAGCAAGAAATTGCTTCATACGCTCGGAATCCGGGTTGTCAAAAACCTTGTCCGGGGTTCCCTGCTCCTCAATCACGCCCTGATGCAAAAACAGGACCTGGCTCGACACATCCCTCGCAAACGCCATCTCGTGGGTGACCACGATCATGGTTCGGCCTTCCTCGGCCAGACTCTGCATAACTTTCAGGACCTCGCCCACCAGCTCCGGGTCCAGGGCCGAGGTTGGCTCATCAAACAGCATCACTTCGGGTTCCATGGCCAGCGCCCGGGCAATGGCCGCCCGCTGCTGCTGTCCGCCGGACATCTGGGCCGGGTAATAGTCCTTGCGTTCGTAGATGCCGACCTTGTTCAGGTAGGCCTCTGCGCGCTCAATCGCTTCTTTTTTCGGAATCTTCAGAACGTGAACCGGCGCTTCGATAATGTTCTCCAGCACCGTCATATGGGACCAGAGATTGAAGCCCTGGAAGACCATGGAGAGGCGAGCCCGGATCAGTTCCACCTGGCGGTTATCGGCGGGTACCCGTTCACCTTTTCGGTTTTCGGTGAACCGGATTGGGTCGCCGTGCACAATAATGTCACCGGAGGTGGGGGTTTCCAGCAGATTGATGCAGCGCAGAAAGGTACTCTTGCCGGAACCGGAACTGCCAATCAGGGAAACCACATCACCCTTACGGGTTTCCAGAGAGATGCCCTTGAGAACTTCCAGCTTGTTAAAGGTCTTGTGGATGTCCCTGCAAATAAGAGGCGCTGGTTCCGCCATGGCTGGCTCCTGAGACTGTCATACAAAGGCGCATGTTTTACGGACTGTTGCCGTGGAAATCAATACCGCTTTGTTGGGTTTTCGTGAAAGTTGTTGGACTCGAGTGAGACTCGAATGACCTCTGCCCCCTGGTTTTCCAGGCTTCTCAATGAATCCTGAACAAAACGTACGTGGGCCATGGCCACCTTGCGGGCGGTTGTGGCCTTGCCCGCCATAATGGCCTGATAGATCTGCTTGTGCTGCTTCATGATTAACTGGCGCATCTCCGCCCTTGGATTCAGGTTGGCAACGGAGGCATGCACGGTCAGCAGCATCATGTTTTTCAGACCATTGAGCACATGTACCAGTACCGGGTTATGAGATGCTTCAATTATAGCCTGGTGAAAACCGTGGTCGGGTTTGGCGTTGCTGAGCGGGTCGGTGTCTTCCAGGGCACGGTAGGCTTTGGTAATCCGGTGTAGATCACCTCGGGTGGCGCGCTGGGCTGCAAGTTCGGCCGCCTGGCCTTCCAGCTGTTCGCGCACTTCCAGCAGGTCATAAAGGGTGCGGGGGTGGCCGGCAAACAGGTGCATCAACGGGCTGTTGTCTTCCAGATCGTCTGTGTTCGGGACAATGCTGGCAACAAAAGATCCCCGTCCATGCTGGGTTTCGATGACGCCCCGCCCCTGGAGTTCATGCAATGCTTCACGAATGATGGCCCGGGAAACCCCCAGTCTGGTCGAAAGCTGGCGCTCCGAGGGTATCTTCTGCCCCGGTGCCAGGCCGCCGTCGAGAATCAGCCGCTCTAGCCTGAAGGAAATTTCCTGCGATATCCCCATGTTTTCTACCTGACGGGTCTTGCTGGTCAGACCAGTTGCTGTTGTTCAAGTGATCAGGAAGTCCTTCTCGAGTGTTGCCCTCCAGACCGCTAACTATGGCCTATAGCACCGAATTCGTCCATTTTGCCGCAATTAAAAACTGGTCTGACCAGTTGGCAATTCTCTGGACTAAACCGCACCTGCCTACGAATATCTTTTTAATGCTGGCATTTGCTGGTGTTGGATTACCTCTGCATAACAACAAAGTGAACGGAGATGTTTCGATGAACATCAATGATAACAACGACAAGCATTGTGATTCAGACGCAAACCCACCACGCCGGAGTTTTCTCAAAAAAATGGCGGTTGGTGCAGCCCTGGCAGGCGCGCTGACACTGGGCGCCGGTCAGGCCCAGGCCGCGACTACCTGGAAAATTCAGTCGGTGTGGGATGCGGGCACGGTTGGCTATGACCTGTTCGAGGAATGGTGCAACAGCATCAAGGAAAAATCCGGCGGAGAACTTATTTTCAGGCCGTACCCCGCAAAGGCGGTCGCGGCCGACAACAACGCGCTGTTTGATGCGGTACGTAATGGCGTACTGCAGGGGATGAACCCGTTTACCCTGTACTGGTCAGGCAAGATCCCGGCCTCGGTGTTCCTGTCCTCTTACCCGGCCGGCCCGGACCAGCCTCACCAGTGGGACACCATGTTCTATTCCCTGGGCATGCTGGAGAAAACCCGGGAGATCTACAAAAAGTACGGGCTGTTCTACGTGGGCCCGATTCAGCACGACGCCAACATCATTCATTCCAAGAAGCCGGTGAACAGCCTGGCGGATCTCAAGGGCATGAAGATCCGGGTGCCTGGCGGCATGGTGGCTGAAGTATTCCAGCAGTTCGGGGTATCCACTGTCAGCCTGCCGGGTTCCGACATCTTCCCGGCTCTGGAAAAGGGCACCATCGATGCGGCGGACTACGTGGGCCCGGCGGTGAACTATGAGCTGGGCTTCTCGCAGGTGACCGATTACATCCTGTTCGGGCCTCCAGGGGTGATGTCTATTTACCAGCCGGTGGATCTGATGGACCTGACGGTGAACCTGCGTGCCTGGAACGCCCTGGATCCCAAGCTGCAGCAGCTGGTTGAGGAAGAGGTGCGCAATTACTCCCAGAAGCACTACCTGACCATCCAGAAGCGCAACATCGAAGCCATGGAGAAGTTCAAGGCGGATGGAGACACCGTCACGCGTCTGAGCCAGCAGGATCTGCAGGAGTTCCGTCGCGCGGCAATTCCCATCTGGTACAACTGGGCGAACAAGAACGAGGATGCCAAGGCCATCTTCGATATGCAGCTCGAGTACATGATGAACGACACCGTGGGCTACGTCACCGAGGAAGACCTCAAGGCGGCTGGCAAGTAAACCGGCACTACCAACAACAATCAAAAAAGCGGGGAAGGGCAGGGAAGCCTTGGTTCAGGGCGCTCTCTCCCTTCCCCGCGTTGTCACTGACGTGAGGACAGTATGTCTGATCTGAGCAACTTTGGCTTTGTGCTGCCGCACTGGTTCTACTGGGGTTGGCTGGCGGTAATGCCGCTGCTGATGATGGCGTGGGACCGTTGGTCCAGTAGCCGTGGCGTGCAGGCGATTGACAAGAATGCCCTGGCAAACGAGAAGCTTCAGCAGATCGAAGCCGAAATGTCGAAAACCATCGAGTCGGATTACGCGAACTGGTTTACCCGGATTATCGACTGGATCAGCGAAAAATCTGGCGTGTTTATTTCCTTCTGGACCGTAAACGCCGTTGTTTTCTACTTTTTTGAAGTGGTTATGCGCTACATCTTCAATATGCCGACCATCTGGGTGCATGAGGCCAGCTTTCTGCTGTTCGGTATGCAGTACCTGCTGGCGGGCGCGTTTGCCCTGCTGCATGGCGCCCATGTGCGGGTCGATGTGATCTATAACCTGTTGCCTGTGCGGGGCCGGATTGGCATGGATATCTTCACCTCCATGTTCTTCTTCATGTTTGCGTTGGCGCTGGTGATTACCTCCTGGACCTTTTTCCAGAACTCCTACTCGATGGATGAACGTACCGTCGAGACCTGGGGCATCCAGTACTGGCCGGTCAAGGCCATGATGCTGCTGGGGGCTGTTCTACTTACCTTGGCGGGCCTGTCCAAACTGATCAAGGACATTGCCCTGTTCGTCAAGCTTGGCCGGGAGCAACACGCATGACTACCACTACAGTGAACAATCCGGGCCAGGGCAACCTCAAAGGCAAGCTTGGCACCTGGCTGATGATTCTGGCCACCGCTGCGCTGGCCTTTGTGATGTTTGTCGAGTTCGTCAACATTCTGTTCTACGACCCGTTCAGCGATGAGAAATTCCTGTTCAAGCTGGCCGGAAGCCTGGCCGATGTGAACATCGGACCGCTCACCTACCTGATGTTCGGCTCCCTGTTGGTGGCTTTGATGATGGGTCTGCCACTGGCGTTTGTTACCGGTGGTCTTGGGGTTGCCTTCATTTATCTGGTGGGCGACTCGCTGATGCTGAACATCATCCCCAGCCGCATCTTCCCGATGATGACCAACTCCGATCTGGCCGCTATTCCGCTGTTCATCTTCATGGCGGCGATGCTGGAACGGGCCGGCCTCATCGAAGAAATGTTCAATGTCGTCTACAAGTGGATGGGTGGTGTTGGCGGCGGCCTGGCCATTGCCACCATTGTGGCCTCGACCATTCTAGCAGCGATGGTCGGGGTTATCGGTGCGGCGGTCGTGACCATGGGGATCATTGCCCTGCCGGCCATGCTCAAACGGGGTTACGACCACAAGATCGCCCTCGGCTCCATCATGGCGGGCGGTACCCTGGGTATTCTCATTCCGCCCTCGATTCTGGCGATCCTCTATGCCGTGGTTGCCCAGCAATCGGTGGGTGAACTGTATCTGGGGTCGGTGATTCCTGGCGTTCTGCTATCCAGCCTGTATGTGTTCTATGTCTGGATCCGGGCGAAGCTGAACCCCGAACTAGGGCCTCCGATTCCCAAGGAGGAACGCATCGGCCTGAAAGACAAGCTGCTGCTTCTGAAAGACCTGATTGCGCCTCTCATTCTGGTGTTCCTGGTGCTTGGCCTGCTCTTTGGCGGCATTGCCACACCAGTTGAGGCGGCCGGCATCGGCTCCTTTGGCGCCATTCTTGTGGCGATGAAACACAAGGTGTTCACCATCGCGACTCTGCGGGATGCTTCGGTCACCACCGCCAAGGCTTCCGCCATGGTGCTATGGATCATGTTTGGTGCCTCGGTGTTTGTAGGTTTCTACATTCTCCAGGGTGGTCAGGACTTTATTACCGAATCCATTCTGGGCACCGGCCTGCCGGCCTACGGCATCCTGTTCCTGCTGATGGTCTTGCTGGTGGTACTGGGCATGTTCCTGGACTGGGTCGGCATCCTGCTGCTGGCGGTGCCTATCTTTATCCCCATTGTGGAAGCCCTGGAGTTCCCGGGTCTGTTCGGCCTGCCGGGCGTGTCTGGTGACGACGTGGTGCTGTGGTTCGGGGTGTTGTATCTGGTGAATATGCAGATGTCGTTCCTGAGCCCGCCCTTCGGCTATGCGCTGTTCTATATCCGCGGCGTGTGCCCGCCGGAAATTTCCATGGGCACCATCTTCAAGTCATCCCTGGTGTTCCTGGCCATCCAGGCCCTGGGCGTATTCCTGTGCATTGTGTTCCCGGCCATCACTACCTGGCTGCCCAATCTCGCTTATGGCTAACCAAGAGGAGTAAATCGTTATGTTGACCATTCATCGTCTCGACCTGTCTGATGCACGCATCCTGATTGAGGGTGCGGCGGCCAAGGCCCGTGAAATCGGCGTGCCCATGTGCATCGCAGTGGTGGACGAGTCCGGCACGCTGATCGCCTTTGAGCGTATGGACGGGGGCAAAGTGACCAGTGTTACCATCGCACAGGACAAGGCATTTACCGCTGCGGCCGCGCGCAAAGCGACCCACGACTACAATGCCGCCAACGTGCCGGGCAACCTCGCCTTCGGTATACATACTGAAGTGGGCGGTCGCCTGAGCACGGTAGGCGGTGGCCTGCCGGTGATGGTAGACGGTGAAGTGGTCGGCGGTATCGGTCTCAGCTCGGGCACGCCACAACAGGACATGGACTGTGCCCAGGCTGGCATCGACCATTTTGAAAGCAAACGCCAGTAACCGGTGTCTCTTATGAATACTCAATCCCGTATCAGCAAATCCCGGCTGGCGGAGCAGTTCCGGGCCTTTATTGACCCGGACTTCGTCATCACCGATGACGAAACCCTGAAACCTTATGAGTGCGATGGCCTGGCCATGTACCGGGAAATGCCCATGCTGGTGGTGCTCCCGGAAACCGTGGAACAGGTGCAGCGGGTCATGCGCATTTGCCACGAAAACGGTGTGCCGGTGGTGGCCCGTGGTGCCGGTACCGGTTTGTGTGCCGGTGCCATGCCGCATAAGGAAGGGGTAGTGCTCTCGCTGGCCAAGTTTAACCAAATTCTGAACATTGATCCGATTGGTCGCACCGCACGCCTGCAGCCGGGTGTCCGTAACCTGGCGATCAGCGAAGAGGCTGCACAGTACGGCCTTTATTACGGGCCGGATCCTTCCTCTCAGATCGCCTGCACCATTGGCGGCAACGTGGCCGAAAACTCCGGTGGCGTGCACTGCCTGAAGTACGGCCTGACCGTGCACAACATCCTCAGTGTGGAAATGATCACCGCCGAGGGTGACCGGGTAACGGTCGGCAGCGATGGCCTGGACAGCTACGGTATGGATCTGCTGGCGCTGCTCACCGGCTCTGAAGGACTGCTGGGCGTGGTCACCGAGGTGAAGGTGAAACTGCTGCCCAGGCCGGAAGTGGCACAGGTGATCATGGCGGGCTTCGACAGCATCGAGAAAGCGGGCGACGCGGTGGGTGGCGTGATTTCCCACGGCATCATCCCCGGTGGCCTGGAAATGATGGATGGTCATGCCATTGTCGCGGCCGATGACTTCTGCGGTGCCGGGTATCCCCGGGATGCCAAGGCCCTGCTGCTGTGTGAAGTGGACGGCACCGAAGAGGAAGTGCACGAACACATCGCAGAGGCCGAAGCGCTGTTCGGTAAGCTGGGCGCGACCTCCATTCGCACCTCACAGAGCGAGGAAGAGCGGGCTCTGCTGTGGAAAGGGCGCAAGTCGGCCTTCCCGGCGGTGGGGCGGATCTCGCCGGATTATTACTGCATGGATGGCACCATTCCGCGTCGCTATCTGGCCAAGGTATTGCTGGAAATGGAAAAGATGTCAGAAGAGTTCGGCCTGCGGGTGGCGAACGTGTTTCATGCGGGCGATGGCAACCTGCACCCGCTGATCCTGTTTGATGCCAACGTGCCAGGCGAATTTGAGCGCACCGAGGCGTTCGGCAGCAAGATCCTGGAACTCTGTGTGGAGGTGGGTGGCTGCATCACCGGTGAGCATGGCGTGGGCGTGGAGAAAATTCGCCAGATGGCGGTGCAGTTCAATGATGACGAGCTGCAGCAGTTCCACGATGTGAAAGCGGCCTTCGACCCCACCGGAATTCTGAACCCGGGCAAAGGGGTGCCCACCCTGAAATTCTGTCAGGAATACCGCTCCATCGAGCACAAGCAACACAAGCACGAAGAGGCGGACACTGCCCATGGCTGATCAGATCCAAACGATACAGGAGCAGGTGCTCAAGGCCCGCAGTAACGGGCAGAAACTCAACATTGTCGGCGGCGGCAGCAAGTCCTTTATGGGGCGCCAGAGCGATGCTGATGCCAGCATTCTGAGCCTGGCCGAGCACACTGGTGTGGTGGAATACCATCCGGTAGAGCTGGTGCTGACGGTACGTGCCGGTACCACCCTGAAAGAAATTGAAGCGGTGCTGGCGGAGCAGGGCCAGTGTCTGCACTTTGAGCCGCCGCATTTTGGCGACGCATCCACCATCGGTGGCACCCTGGCCTGTAACCTGTCCGGCCCCGCCAGGCCCTGGACGGGCTCGGTGAGGGATCAGGTGCTGGGTATTCGCTTGCTGAACGGCAAGGGCGAACACCTGCGTTTTGGTGGCCAGGTGATGAAAAACGTGGCGGGATATGACGTTTCCCGTTTGCAGGCCGGCGCCATGGGAACGCTCGGGGTGATCACCGAAATCAGTCTGAAAGTCATGCCGAAGCCGGCGGCCACCGTTACCCTGGTGCGGGAGATGGCCATGGACGAGGTGGTGGAATACATGAACCGCCGTGCCGGTGAGCCCAAACCCATCACCGGTGCCTGCTGGGTCGATGGCAAGGTGTACCTGCGCCTGGCCGGTGCAAAATCAGCGGTTGAGGCGACCGCCGAGAAGTGGGGTGGCGAGGTTATGGCTGAGGGTGACCAGTTCTGGCGAGAGGTTCAGGACATGCGGCACGACTTCTTTGACGATCCGGAAGCACCTCTCTGGCGGTTCTCCCTGGATTCCACCGCCAGAACGCCGAAGCTGGACGGCCCCTGGATGATCGACTGGGTTGGCTCCCAGCGATGGTATCACGGCCAGGCCTCACTCAGCGATCTGGAGCCACTGGCTCGTGCTGCCGGTGGTCAGGTCAGCCTGTTCCGGGGTGGTGATCGCACTGCCGAAGTGATGCAAAGCCAACCCGAGGCGTTGAAAACCATCCAGCGCCGCGTGAAACACTCGTTCGATCCCGACGGCATTTTCAATCCTGGCCGTCTCTATAGCTGGTTGTAATTATGCAAACGAATCTGGTTCAACAATTTGCCAATGATCCCGAAGGTCAGGAAGCGGAGGAGATCCTCAGGGCCTGTGTGCATTGCGGTTTCTGCACCGCAACCTGCCCAACCTACCAGGAACTTAACGACGAGCGGGATGGCCCTCGTGGCCGCATTTACCTGATGAAGATGTTCCTTGAAGGCGGCGAAGTCACCGAGAAGACCCGCGAACACCTGGACCGCTGCCTGACGTGTCGAAGCTGCGAAACCACCTGCCCTTCTGGCGTGAAGTATGGCCGCCTGGTAGACATCAGTCGTGGTTTGATGGAAAAAGAGCTGCCGCGTAAGCCGCAGGAAAAATGGTTGCGCTGGGCGCTGACCCGCTTCCTGCCGGACCACCGGCTGTTCGGGTTGATGCTGCGTCTGGGCCAGGCCTTCCGTCCGGTACTGCCGGAGCGGCTGCGCACCAAGGTGCCTCCCCGTCGACACGCAAGCCCCTGGCCCTCGTCGAGCCACAGCCGTGTGGTTCTGGCTCTGGCCGGCTGTGTTCAGCCGTCAGCTGCGCCCAATACCAACGCGGCTGCGGCCCGGGTGCTGGACAAGCTCGGTGTGACCATGGTGGAAGCCCCCGAGGCCGGATGTTGTGGCGCGGTGAACTACCATCTTTCCGAACATGAGCGCGGTCTGGAACAGATGCGCCGCAACATCGATGCCTGGTGGCCCGCCATTGAAGCCGGAGCCGAGGCCATCATCATGACCGCGTCAGGTTGTGGTGCCATGGTCCAGGATTACGGCCATCTGCTGAAAGATGACCCGGTGTACGCCAATAAGGCAAGGAAGGTCAGCGAGCTGTGCACTGATCTTGGGGCGTTCCTGCTGAAGGAAGACCTGGAGCCCCTGAAGGCCAGTGCCCAGGCGGGCAAGGTGGCGTTCCACTGTCCGTGTACCCTGCAGCATGCCATGAAACAGAATGGGGTGGTGGAGCAGGTGCTCACCAAGGCGGGTATCGACCTGGCGGCCACCAAAGACAAGCACCTGTGCTGTGGCTCGGCGGGTACCTATTCCATTACCCAGCCGGAGATGAGCCAGAAGCTGCTGGATAACAAGCTCAAGGCGCTGACGGTGGATAACCCGGTACGGATTGTCACGGCCAACATTGGCTGCCAGTTGCACCTGGAGAGCAAAGCAGACGTACCGGTGAACCACTGGATCGAATTGCTGGACCGCTGATCCGTTCCTGAAAGTGGCGCTGGCTTTCGGTATAGTTACCAGCGCCTGTCCCGCTGCTGTGATGGTGGCGGGGCTCTCCCTCAGACTATTCACAGGATGTGAACCCATGCCAAGGAAACTGGCCCTGAGCCTGCTTTTCGTTGCCGCGGCAGCGCCCGCCACTGCTGAAATCTACCGCTGGACCGATGCCAACGGGTCCATACACTTTTCCGATACGCCACCCAGGCAGGTGCGACATTCCAGTGTTTCGGTGAAACCACCGGTGACCGTCCCCATGGGCGAAAATATCCGCCAGGCCGACCGGGTGCGGCAAAGCCGGGCTGAAGTGGAACGCTTGCTGGCTCCCGGCAGCAAGGATCGCTATGCCCAGGCCAGAGAGGCAAAAAAGCAGGCGCAACAGTGCGAGAAATATCGGAAGCAGTTGGACCGGATTCAGGGCCAGTTGCGAGCTGGTTACAGCAATGATCGAGGTAACGGCCTGCGCCAGAAACGACGCAAACTCAGCCAGCTCTATAGCCGGGAGTGCGTGCTCGACCAGAACTGATTTCCGCGCTGGCTTCGGAAACCGCGCATTGCGGTCCTTTCCTGAATATTGTTAGCTATCTATCTAGTCAGCGGGGGTAGCATTTGTCTCATTTTCAGCTCGCGTTATTACTTGGTATGACCGTCGCCCTGGGGCCTCTGGCTTTGGATGCGTATTTGCCCGCGTTCCCCGATATTGCTGAGGGTTTTGGTATTCCCCATGCGGATGTGGGCCTGACTCTGAGCGCCTATGTCGCCACCCTCGGTCTCGCACAACTGGTGGGCGGGCCTTTGTCGGATCGCTATGGCCGCAAGCTGATACTGTTTGTCGGGCTGACCATTTTCGCCATTGCCGCGATGATGATTGCCGGAGCCGATACCCTGGCGGAGTTGGTGGGCTGGCGAATTGTACAGGGCATCGGCGGTGCCTTCTGTGCGGTCTCGGTGCCTGCGATTGTCCGCGACCAGGTGGGCGGGCAGGAAGCGGCGCGCCTGTTCGGCCTGATTGGCCTGATCATGTTTATTGCCCCGGCTGCGGCACCTTCACTGGGTGCGTTGATGCTTGCGCTCGGCGATTGGCACTGGATTTTCGTATTTCTGGCCGGCTACGCGCTCTTGCTGGCGGTCGTGCTGCAAATCGCCCTGTTTCCCAGGTTGAAACCCAGGCCCCAGGCTTCGACGCCGGTGAAAACTCTGGTAACCAACTACATGCTGGTGCTTCGCCACGGCACAACCATGCGCTTTATCGGTATTCAGGTGATGTGCTTCAGCACCATGCTGCTGTTCATTACCCATTCGTCGTTTATCTACCAGGAGTGGTTCGGCCTGTCCAACGCCAGTTTCTCTATGCTGTTCGCGGCCAATATCGGATTGATGGCGGTGCTGAATCTGGTCAACCGGCCACTGTTGCGGCGCGTCCCATCAGTCATCCTGTTGCGGGTACAGGTTATGCTGCAGTTCCTGATGTTGGTCGGGTTGGTTACCGTGGTCATTCTGGACGGGCCGTTCTGGGCGGTGGCGTTGTTCATCATTGGCGCCATTGGCTGTCAGGGCGGGATCGTGCCTAACAACATGGCCAATGCGCTGGAGTTCTTTCCGCATCTGGGCGGAACCGCCGCTGCCATGCTGGGCGCCTCCCAGTTCACCCTGGCCGGAGGGATCAGTGCGCTGTCATCGGCCTTTGGGGGTGATGCGCTTCTGCCTATCGTGCTGAGCATGCTGGCCTGCTCGGCTGGCGCGGTGGTGCTGGCGGCCGGAGCTCCAGCCGCGATTGCCCGGGAAAAGGCCAGGGCCGAAACCCTGGCCTGATACCGCTCAGGGATTGCGGCGCACATTGACCAGTAACGGGCTACCGGTGGCCGGGTCGTGAATCAGATCGCAGCTGACGCCGTAGAGTTCCTGCACCAGCTCCGGTGAGACAATCTCCGCCGGAGCGCCCTCCTCAATAATGGTTCCGTTTTTCATGGCCACCATATGGTCCGCATAACGGCAGGCACTGGCCAGGTCGTGCACCACCATGGCGATGGTCTTGCCTTGTCCGCTCAGTGCCCGGGTTAACTCAAACACTTCAATCTGGTGGCCCAGATCCAGGGCCGATGTAGGTTCGTCCAGCAGTAACAGCGGCGTTTGCTGGGCCACCGACATGGCAATCCAGGCCCGCTGTCGTTGCCCGCCAGAGAGGGTGTCCAGTGCACGGTCAGCCAGTCCGGCAACATCGGCGGCCTGTATCGCCTGATCGAAGGCCCGTTGGTCTTCTTTCGACCACTGTGCCATCCAGCCCTGATGAGGCTGACGGCCGAAGCGCACCAGGTCGGCAACGGTGAGGCCTTCCGGGGCGGTGTTGTCCTGGGGTAGCAGGGCCAGTTTCCGGGCGACCTCTTTGGACGGCAGGCGATGGATATCCTTGCCGTCCAGAAGCACCGAGCCGCCCTTGGGCGTATGAATCCGGGCCAGGCCATTCAGCAAGGTGGATTTTCCGCAGCCGTTGGGGCCCACGATGGCGGTGACCTGGGCCGTTGGCAGATGAAGGCTCAGATTCTCCGCTACAACAAACTGACGGTGCGCCAGAGTGATGTCGTCGGCGGCAAGGGTCGCGGTTTGGGGTTGGCTCATGTCAGGCTCCGTGACGAAGGCTTCAGCAGTATCCAGAGCAGGTAGGGGCTGCCGACGATGGCGGTAATGATGCCCACCGGAATTTCCAGGGGCGCAAACAGCGTGCGGCCTAACAGGTCGGCAACCAGCATGAAGCTGGCGCCCGCCAGGGCCGCTGCCGTGAGCGGAACCTTGCCCGGGCGGCACAGGGCCCGGGCAAGCTCCGGCGCCAGCAGGGCAATCAGGCCAACCGGCCCGCAGACGGATACTGCCAGGCCCGTGAGCATCACCGACAAACCCAGGCCGATTATGCGGGTGGCTTTCAGTCGTGTGCCCAGGGCAATGGCCACCGCATCCGTGAACTGCAAGGTATTGAGGGCCCGGCTGAGGCTCATCAGAATCAGGTAGCCGGCCGCAAGGCCCATTCCGAGTACCAGCACACTCTGGCCGGAACGGGCATTCAGGCTGCCCACCGTCCAGGGATAGGCCGCATTGGCGGCATCAATCGCCACCCGACTGAGCATTACCTGGGTGACTGCGCCCGCGATGGCTCCAATACCGATGCCGGCGACGATAAAGCGATAGCCCCGGGTGCCATTGGCGCCCGCCAGACCAAAGGCAATCGCCGTGGCGGCTGCCGCTCCAGCCAATGCCATGGCTGATGGTGCCAGCGATAGCCCCACACCCACCACCGACGCGACGGCAAAGGCGGTAGCCGCGTTATCGATGCCGATAATGCCCGGTGTCGCCAGACGGTTACGGGCCAGGGTCTGCATCAGGCAGCCGGCCATGGCCAGCGCCGCCCCACTCAGTAGTCCCGCGATTACCCGGCTCAGACGAAGCTCGTTGATCACGAAATCGGTCATCGGGTCTGCGTGGCCGGCTAATGCCCTGAGGGTATCGAACAGTGAAACCTGCACGGTACCGGTGGCCAGCGAGATGATGGTTGCCAGGACTAACAGCCCGAGCAGGGCGGTATTAACCAGAGCGTTGCGTTTGTCCGGCATGGCGAATCCAGCGGTCATAGCGAAGGCATCCGGCCGGCCCGGACAATGGCCAGCAGCACCGGAGCGCCAATCAGGGCGGTAACCACCCCCAGAGGCATTTCGGCGGGCGCGGCAATCAACCGGGAAACCACGTCGGCACCCAATACCACGGCAGGGCCAACAGGCACACACAGCCAGAGGGTCTTGCGGATATCCGGGCCAGAAAAGGCCCGGGCAATAAACGGCACCACCAGCCCCACAAAGATCAGCGGCCCGGCGAGGGCCGTTGCCGAGCCCACCAGCAGAGCAACCGCGAAGGTGATCAGGAAGCGGATTCGCCCCGGGTGATGTCCCAGCCCGACGGCCGCCTTTTCGCCCAGGGCCATGGCTGCCAGTGGTCGTGCCACGATAGCCATCAGGACCAGCGCGAGAGTGATGGAGGGAATCGTTGCCCAAAGCATGGACAAGGGTTTGCCGGCCACGCTGCCGGTAATCCAGAAGCGGATCTCATCGGCGGCTCGTTGGTCCATCAGCATCAACATGGAGGTCAGTGCCAGCAGCAGACCTGTCATCGTAGCCCCGGCCAATACCAGACGCACAGGATCATTGCCCAGGCCCTGCACCCTGGTAGCGGCAATCACCAGGGCACAGCCAGCGAGCGCTCCAAGCTGGGCGGCCAGGGTGGTGAGAGTGGCTGTGGTGGCGCCCAAGAGGATGGCCAGGGCTACTGCAAAGCCACTGCCAGCACTGACGCCCAGCAAGCCCGGCTCGGCCAGTGGGTTGCGGGTCATGGACTGGAGCAGGGCACCGGCCAGGCCCAGTGCGAGGCCGGTGATCAGGGCAATGATGGTGCGGGGCAGCCGAAGCTCGGTGACCACGAACCAGGCTTCCTCCGTGCCATTGGCCATCAGCGCCGCCATGACATCGCTGGCAGACACCGGGCCGGCGCCATAGAGCAGGCTGGCCAGTACCACCAGCAACAATAAAAATCCCGCAGCCAGAAGCGGCGGGAAAAAAGCGCGAGACGCAACCACGCTAGTCGGAGATAGAGCGTTCAACATTGGGCGCTTCAGGGCTGAATGGCAGTGACCGCGGCTTCGATGTCATCAAGAATGGCCAGTACCGCCAGAGGTCCGGTAGCGCTGGTCCAGAGTTGCCCGCTGACGGTGATCACCCGGTCGTGTTCAACCGCATCCAGGCGGGCAAAGGCCGGGGATTGGCGGGCCGCCTCCAGTGCTTTGTCGCCATCTTCATTCAGTGTCGCCAGGAATACCCAGCTTTGATCCATGCTGGACAGGTTCTCCAGGCTCAGTGGTTCGCTATGGGGGCGACCTTCTTTAACCAGATCATTGTCATCTATCCGGAAGCCTACTGCCTGAAGAATCGAGGCCGAGAACAGGCCTTCCGCCATCACCAGGGGCCCCTGGGGCATCCAGCGAACCAGGGTGGCATCTCGCTGGGCTTCCGGGATGCGAGCCTCCACAAGGGCGGCCACTTCGCCAATGCGGGATTCGACTTTGGCAATCACCTGCTCAGCGGCCTCTTCCTTCCCCAGGGCTTTGGCGAACAGGCGGGTTTCCCGTTCCCAGCTGTCCGGCTGGAACATGGGAACATCTGACACGATCACCGGCGCGATCCGCGACAGCAACTGGTATTGCTGCTCATTGGTGCGCGGTGCTGCCAGAATCAGATCGGGCCGGACGGAGATAACCGCTTCAATATTGGTTTCGGCCGGTGCGCCCACAATAGCGATATCGCCTGCCCGGGACTTGATGTAATCGGCAACGTCGCTGCCGCCACGGGTAATTACAGCACCCACTGGGTTGGCATCGACAGCCAGTGTCGTGTCCAGGGCCCCCTCGTACAGTGTGACTACTCGCTCTGGCTGGCCGTTGACCGTTACCGGGCCATAGGCCGTTTCCACAGACCGGGTACCCGCGAGACTGGTACCCGCGCCCATGGCGGAGAGTGCCAGTACGGCAATGGATCGGAGAAGCGTCTGTCTGGGGGTGAGAGTGCGGCATGTCATGGTCAGTGCGCTCCGGCAGCGGGGTGTTAGATAGTTTGCAAATTTTAATGGAAAATAATGATAATGGTTCTCGTTAAGGTTTTAAAGTGATAAATTGGAACGGTCAGTTGCAAATAATGGAACCAAATCATGTATGACTTGCAGGAGCTGGAAGCTTTCGTGTCGGTAGTGCGCACCGGCAGCCTGACCGCCAGTACCCGGGATCTGGGACTACCCAAGTCCACTCTCAGCCGCCGGATTCGACAACTGGAGGAGAATGTGGGGCAGCCACTGTTGCTGAGACAATCCCGGAAGATCGTGCCGAACGATGCCGGGCGTGTGTTCTACCGCTATTGCAACGACATTCTCGAGTTGGTGGTGCAGGGGCGGGAGGCACTGGACGAACTCAAAGCCGAGGTAACCGGCAAGCTGGAATTGCGTTGTCACGAATCTTTTGTGCGTGGCTGGTTTTCCGGGGTGGTTGAGTCCTTTATGGCTGACCATGACGACCTTCGTGTTGCGATTCACACCCAGAGGAACCTGCCGGAAGCGGTCGAGGACGGTGTGTGTATCTGGCTGGGCGAGACCGGTGAGACAGCGCTGCGCCAGGAGGTGCTCGGTGTACTCAAGCAGGGTATTTTCGGTAGCCCGGCCTATTTCCGGCAGCACGGCAAGCCGGCTGCACCGGGAGAGCTTGCCCATCATCCCTGGGTGGATCTGCTGGGAATGGCAGACACCGGGGTAATATTGCACCACTCCCGCCAGGGCAATTTTCCGCTATCGCTACCGGACCGTCGGTTTACCGTGGACCAGTTCAATGTGCAGGGTGACGCCATTGCCGCGGGCCGCGGCCTGGGCTTGATGCCGGTCTGGCTGGTGGAACGTCGGCTGACGGCTCATCCCGGCAGTTTTCAGTCCTGTCTACCGGAGTGGTATGGACCCGACCTGCCAGTGACCTTGCTTTATCCTCATGGTGTTCTTCCCCGTCGGGTGCGGGCCTTTATTGCTCATCTACGAAGCTGTATCCCGGAGGAATGGACGGGGGGCGGTGGTACTGCCACACAGGCTGTTCCGAAAAGCGGAACGCATCATTCCAACACCTGAACCCTTGCGCTGTGTTAATGTTCACGCCACTGATAATGATTCGCAAATGCGAAAACTGATGCATCGTGAACGTTGCACAACACAGGGAGTTATTCATGCGCCGTCGTTTTCCTTTGCTGGCGTCAGCGGTTGCCCTGGCCAGTGCCAGCACCGCAAGTCTGGCCCAGACTGAGCCCGTTGAGCTGGGTGAAATTGTGGTGACTGCCGCTGGCTTTGAGCAGAACATCTCGGATGCGCCGGCCAGTATTTCGGTGATCTCTGGCGAGGAGCTGGCGAAGAAGTCCTACAAGAGTATTGTCGATGCGGTGAATAACATCCCGGGAGTGTACGTAACCGGTGGCGGTGGTGCGCAGGATATAAGCATTCGGGGGATGGATGACAGTTACACGCTTTATCTGGTCGACGGCCGGCCGGTCTCAGCGGGGCGTTCGGTAAACACCAACGGCCAGGACGGTGGCAAGCAGATTGCACTGCCGCCCATCTCCATGATCGAGCGGGTTGAGGTCATCCGTGGCCCGATGTCATCGCTGTACGGTTCTGAAGCCATGGGCGGCGTCATCAACATCATTACCCGTAAAAACCGTGGTGAATGGGCGGGCACTATCTCATCCGAGTACACCAAATCTCTGAACGATGTCAGCAACGACAGTCGGCAAACCAGCCTGTTTGCCGGCGGCGCACTGGTGGAGGACCTGCTCAGTGCCGAAGTGAATGCTGCCTGGGGAGGGGACGATGAGAGCGATTTTGCCGGTGCCGATGACTCCGCACGCAGTACCCCGGAAAGCAAGCGCAAGCAGGGTGGTGCCAAGCTGATTCTGACTCCGGATAGTCGCAACGAATTTGCCCTGAGTTACGACAGCTCCCGTCTGGAAGAGATGAGCACACCCGGCAAGAGTGTGGCAGAGGATGAAACCGGCTCAAACTACATCTATGACAAAGATGTATACGTGCTGTCTCATGCCGGCAACTATGGCGATTGGTTGACCCGGAGCTTTATCCAGCATGATCTGTCCGAGCGGGTACAGGATCAGACCAAGAAAGAGAAAGTATCGATGCTGGATACCCAGGCTACACGGTTCTGGGGAGACCATGTGCTGACGGTGGGTGGCCAGTACAAGAAGGAAAAGCTGACCGACGAAACCAACGGTTTGCTGACATCCAACATTCCAGGCGCCGTCCGCAGTGTTGATCGGTGGATCGCTGCGGTGTACTCGGAAGTGGAGTGGGGGCTGACCGAGCAGTTGTCGGTGACCACAGGGCTGCGCTACAACGACGACGAGCTGTTTGGCGGTGAGTTTTCACCAAGGGTTTACGCACTTTACGATCTGACACCAGAGCTGACCCTCAAGGGTGGGGTGTCTACCGGATATCGTCAGCCGGGTCTGGCCGATGTGACCGAAGGCTTCGGCCGCGGCACTGGCGGCGGTGGCTCACCTGCGCCGCATCCACGGGCATTGATCATCGGCAACCCGGAACTGGATCCGGAATCCAGTATCAGCTACGAGGCGGGTATGGTGTTTGATAGCCGGGCCATGGGACTGAACGCCAGCGTGATGCTGTTCCAGACCGATTTCAAAGACAAGATTGCCGAGGACCGGCTTTGTGAGTCTCCCAGTGGGGATCGCGATGACCCGGCCACCTGGACCTGCAGCTTTCAGGGCAACGACTACCTGTTCCTGAGTACCCGGGCCAACATCGACGAAGCCGAAATGCGAGGCGTCGAACTGACGCTGGATTACCGGCTGACCGACTCGGTCACTCTGAATTCCAGCTACACCTACACCGATTCTGAACAGAAGACCGGCGAGTACAAAGGCGAACCGCTGAACAAAATTCCTGAGCACATGGCTAACGCCAACCTGGACTGGCAAGCGAATAACCGGCTGAATCTTTGGTTCCAGGCCAACTATCGTGGTGAAACCAGCGATTACCTTGGCCGCCGTAGCATGTCAGATGGCACGCCGGGTTACACGCTGATGGATGCCGGCTTGCTTTATCAACTGACCGATTCTGCCCGGGTGACCGCGGGTCTGTACAACCTGGCTGATAAAGAAATCACCAATGATGACTATGGCGTGGTGCTGGATGGCCGTCGCCTGAACCTTGGCCTGGCGGTCGACTTCTGAGGATAGTAACCATGACTTCAATGAAACGGATTATGGCTTTTGCTCTGGCTGGCATGACCCTGACCGGATGCGCGACCACGACGGAAGTAACCGGCCCAACCGTGATCAGCTACGATCACGGTGCACTGGACACCTTGCTGGAGCTGGGTCTGGAAGAAAAGGTTGTGGCCATTCCGCACCAGAGCCTGCCGGATTACCTGGCGGACCTGGGCGCAAGGCTGCCGGATGCAGGTGGTCTCAAGACACCCGACCTGGCATTGGCCACTGACCTGAAACCAGGATTGGTACTGATGACCGGGCGCCAGGGGGCGGAAGCCCTTACGTCCTTTGCGAAGGTGGCTCCAGTACGTGATGTCACGCTGGAGGGGGATGGTCTTCAGGCAGCGGTGAATGACCGTGTGCTCAGCCTGGCTGGCTACTACGGCCTTGAAGAGGCGGCTGGCGCAGAGCTGGACGCGCTCTGGCAGCACGTCGAGGCGCAAAAGGCGACGTTGGCTGACGCAGGTACCGTTACCGTGGTGACCCATAATAACGGTAACTTTTCACTCCGGCAGGAAGCATTAGTCTACGAACTGTTGGCATTGACGCCAGCGGCTGTACCAGACAGTGTGCAGCCGGTGATGCGTGGAGAGCGTACCTTCTATCCGGTGACGGCCGACGTTCTCGCGCAAATGGCGCCGGATACCCTGCTGGTGGTTGATCGCAGCGCCGCGATCGGGGCTGAACCGCTGGCGCCGGAGACGTTGAAAGCTTCGTTGGCCGAGGCGGGTGTGTCTGCCGAAGTCGTGGTGCTTAACCCAGGCCTCTGGTACCTGTCCGGTGGCGGCTTGCAGAGCGTACGGCTGCAAGTGGACGAAGTGGTGAACGCGGTGCGGTAACTTCCGCGCAGCAGAATCTTAAGGCCTGCCGGCAAACGCCGACGGGCCTTTTTTGTTTGCGCCGCTTTGGTCAATAATGCTCGGCTATGAAACTGATCCTCAGCAGAAAAGGCTTCGACAGTTCCGCAGGTGGCTGTCCCAATCCGGTCTTCCCGGATGGCAGCTGCCTGGCGCTGCCCATTCCGGACGACCAGTCGCCCATTCGCTATAGCCAGGTCCGGCGCCACGGAGAAAGCATTGGTTCGCTGGTGTCGCAGCTTACCGGGCAGCAGGCGTTTTCCAGACGTGGTGCGCATCTGGATCCCGATGTTATCGAAAGTGCCTATCCCCGGCTGCCAGGCTGGCGCCCGGTGCTTGGCCAGCACAGTTCGGCCCAGGCGCACCTGGCCAATCATTGCATTGGTCCTGGTGATCTTTTTCTGTTTTTTGCGCTGTTCCGACCGGTGGAACGTTATCGTAAACGATGGCGCTTTGTGCCAGGTAGCCGACCGTTTCACGCTGTCTGGGGCTGGTTGCAGGTGGCAGACGTCTGGCCTCTGGGTGACGTGCCGTCAGTACCGGAGTGGGCGCGCTATCATCCACATCTGCATGGCGAGCGATCAGTACGGAACTGTCTCTATGTCAGCGGCGACAGGCTTCAGATTCCAGGCTTGCGTGAGGATTTGCCAGCTGCTGGAGCCGTGCAGGCTTTGTCAGACCAACACCGGCTGACCGCGCCCGGAGCTGCAAAGGTCACGGAGTGGCGATTGCCGGCAGCCTTCATGCCCCAACCTGGTAAGTCGTCCCTGAGTTATCACCACAATCCGGAACGCTGGCGCCTGGAGGATTCCGGGGAATACTGCCGCTTAAAGTGCGCGGCACGTGGTCAGGAGTTTGTCCTGGACCTGGAGCAGTATCCGGGAGTCAGTGAATGGTTGCTGACCCCGGGACTGCTCTCTTAAAAGGTGGTGCTTAGCAGGTAGGCCGTATAGCCCACGAAGATGGCCAGCAGCCCAACACCTTCCACACGATTGATACGCCCGGGCCCGCGAAATCCATAGCCTAGCACAAACAGGGCGAGGGTCAGGCCCACCATCACTGGAATATCCCTGATCAAGACTTCATTGGCCACCGCCATGGGGGCAATGGAGCCGGCAATACCGACCACGGCCAGGGTGTTGAACAGGTTGGAGCCCAGAATATTACCCAAAGCCAGATCATGCTCGCCCTTGCGGGCCGCAATGATTGAAGAGGCCAGTTCCGGCAGGGACGTGCCAATAGCCACAATGGTCAGGCCGATCACAAGGTCACTGACGCCAAAGCGAGTGGCTAGGTCGACCGCCCCCCAAACCAGAACGTGGGAGCTGATAATCAGCAGAACCAGCCCCACCACCAGCCAGAGAATCGCCTTGCGAATGGGCATGGGATGAGCGGCAAGCTCGGCATCCATTTCGGTGGCGAAGGCATCATCGGTTTTTCTCATGCCAGACCAGATGCTCCAGCCCAGTAACAGGGCAAACAGCACCAGCAGGCCGGCCGCATCCAGCCGGCTGAGTTCGCCATCAAACAGCAGCCAGGCCGCCGCCAGGGTAACCAGGGCCAGAATCGGCAGTTCCTTGCGCATCACCTGAGAGTGCACGGCAATCGGGGCGATCACGGCGGTGATACCCAGAATCAGGGCGATGTTGGTGATGTTGGAACCATAGGCATTACCCAGCGCCAGTCCCGGGTTGTCCTGAGAGGCCGCCAGCGCGGAAACCACCATCTCCGGTGCCGAGGTGCCAAAGCCAACCACCACCATACCGATCAGCAATGGTGGCATTCCGAAGTGGCCGGCCGCAGCGGCGGAGCCCTCAACAAAGCGGTCTGCACTCCAGACCAGAAGGGCAAGACCGGCAAGAATGGCGAGAGAAGCAATCAGCACGTTGTTGGCTCCCAGGTTGATGTCGGAGTATTTGACGGCAATCGCAGTGGCCGCACAATTACACAGAACTACCTATCAGCCAGTGGCAATTCAGGCTCTCTTGAAACTGGCCAGGGCCACCGCTGCGGTCACGAACAGGCCACCAAAAACCCGGTTCATTTGCCGCTGGCGCGCAGGGGTGGTCATGAACCGGAACAGCTGGCTGGCGAGAATGGCATAGCCTACCATCACCAGGATATCGACAAAGATCAGCGTGGCCCCCATGGTGGCCAGTTGAGGGCCGTGGGGCGCGCCCGCCACCAGAAACTGAGGGAACAGGGCAATCAGGAAGATGGTGGCCTTCGGGTTGGTGAGGTTTACCAGAGCTCCGTTCCAGAACTGTTGTCTTGGACTGAACGCGGAGAGGTCCGCCCGGGATGCTTCAATAGGTGGCTCCCTCCATTTCTGGATGCCGAGCCAGATAAGGTAAACCACGCCAATCCATTTGATCACTGCCAAAGCAGTATTGGAGGAGGCGACGATTGCGCCCAGCCCGGCGCCTACCAGCACGATCTGTGCGCCGTAACCGAATTGCTGACCGGCAATGGTGGGCAGAGATTTACGCACCCCGTAGCGAAGCCCGCTGCTCATGGAATTCACCGCGCCGGCGCCAGGCGAAATACTGATAAAAACAGCTGCGACCAGAAAGGTCAGCCAGACAGTGAGTGTCATTGCTTACGCTCTTGCTGAATCCGAAGATGTTATACTAGCCGCCACAAAACACCGGCCAGAAGAGGAGACTGTGACATGGCCAGAAAACGGGCGAAAGCCACGCAGCATAGTGCTGTGCAACGTGAATTGAGAACGCCAAAATACCAGATGCGTGTGGTTGAGGACAAAACCAAATACAAGCGCAGCCGGGACAAGACGGTTCGGTCGGAGGGCTTTCGCAAAGCCGCTTGAAAGTGGTTTTACGAAAGCCTTTCATACCCTCCTATCCCGGACAGTTAGTGCCAGTCGTCGCTTGCTGGTTGTCATAAAAGCTTCATGAATAGCCCCTGGGTCGCTGTTATCCTGTAGTGTTTACTGACATGGAACACGGCAGGAGCCGCACAGGATGAGAATCATCGCCTTCTACAGCCCCAAGGGCGGGGTTGGAAAGACCGCCGCTGCGGTCAACACCGCTTACCTGGCCAGCCGGGACAATCTGAGGACCTTGCTCTGGGATCTGGACCCACAGGGGGCCTCCAGTTTCTACCTTGCCGGAGCAGAGCCCGTGAAGGGCCGGAAACTCTCCAAACTGCTGGAGGGGAAATCGCCTATTGCCCGCTTTATTCACGAAGACGTTTATCCCAACCTGGATTTTATCCCCGCCCATTCCAGCTTTCGAAATTTCGACATCAAGCTCGAACAGGAGCACGATGGCAACGCGTTGAAAGACCTGTTGGCACCTTTGTCGGAAGACACCAGTCTGGTAATTCTGGATTGCCCGCCCACGTTATCCCGGCTTACCGAGCAGGTGCTGGATGTGGCTGACAAGGTGTATGTACCGGTGGTACCCACCTGGTTGTCCCTGAACAGCTGGGATCAGTTGAAAGACTTTGTAAAAGATAAAAAACTCGGTGTTAAGAAGCTGCGTCCGTTCTTTTCAATGGTGGATAGGCGTAAGAATCTGCATCGGGATGTGTTGGCAAGGGGAACGGAGCTGCTGACGAATCCGATGCCGGTCGCCGTTCCCTATGCCAGTGTGGTGGAACGAATGGGGGAGGAGGGGCAGCCTCTGGAACGATTGGCGCCTCGCAGTCCTGCAGCCGAGGAATACCGGAAAATATGGCAGGCGATTCAGGCCGATCTTGGTCTCAGCCGGAAACGAATGTTTCGCTAGTTTGTTCAGCCTTCAGGGAAGGTTGCTCACATGTACAACGTAGCTTTTACTAAGCCGATCATGCAGTAGCCGGCCGCGCAGAAACGCATTGACCAGCCAGATGCCTTTCCAGAGCAACGCGGTGGTCACAACGAATGTAAAAATGCGCCCCAGGCTGTGGCGTTTTGATAGCGGCATCAGTTCGCGATTGACCACTTTGAGCCCAAGCAGTTTTTTCCCGGGGGTGGCCTGCCAGCGTGACCCCTCGAAGAGCAGAGCCGCCAGTGGGTAAGTTGCCGGAGCTAAAATCCATAGAGGCAAGCCCGCTTTACCCGTAATGGCGGTTAACAGGAATTGGCCAATGGCCAGAGCAACTGCTATGGCAATCGTATCCAGTGCAAACGCCAAAGCCCGCATTCGGTAGCTCGCCACTGGGGTATCTTCAATCGGTGGTGGTGCCGCGGTGCTACGTCCGCCCCGGATAAACCGAAAGATTTTTTCGCCGGGAACGGGTTTGGCCGGATCAATATCCGTCTGTGGCGGCGGTTCGGTTTCAAGTGTGAGCTTTGTGTTTTCGAGGGACTCGGGCTTGTTGTCCGTGTTGTCGAAAAAAGGCTTGTTGTCTGGAGGAGGCTCATTGACCTGAAGTGGTTGCTGTCCCGCAGGCTGACCCGGGAATGGGTCAGCGTTTGGCGGTGGCGTGTTGCCAGAGTCATTCAGCGGTTGAAACAGTTTTGATGCCGCAGAGGGTTCTTCTGGCGTCTGTATCGGCTCTGACGGCGCCGGCTCACCAAACTTGGGAGCCGGGTGCTGGTTCTTTGGTTGTGCGCTGGCCAGAGCCTCTTTGTAGGCCTGATGCAGGCGCTGGAAGGCTTCAGGGTGTTCGTCGGGTCGGGTCTGTTTCAGAAGCCTGGCATAGGCTTTCTTGATGGCCCGGACATCGTCGGTAGATTCCAGCCCGAGCTCAGACCAGGGCCACATCAGAACCAGTGCTCGCTTTCCAGCTGATCCAGCATGTCTTTCATATAGGTCTGTGCTTCCTCTATCTCATGAGGAAGCTGCCGGTCCAGAGCGTAATGAAAGCGATCGAGCAATTTGCCAACAAACTCTCGCCGGTGGTCCAGACTCGATTCGTAGAGGCGTTCCGCCCTTGCCACGAGCATCCGGTTCTCTTCACCGTCCCGGGGATGGAACTTGAGCCCGGCGAGTTTAGCTCTGGCGGCCTCTTTTTCAGCGTCACTGAGAGCTCCCGGGGCACGTTCTATAACCAGTTGTTTGTTCACTCCGGTGGAGACCACTGTAACATCCACTTCCAGAATGCCGTTGGCATCGTAGCTGTAACGCACATCCACAGCTTCAACGCCTTTGGGGCCTTTTGGTACCCGGACCTTTATCTCACCCAGGAATATGTTCTTGTTTATGTTCGGGCTTTCGCCCTGGTAGACCTTAACACCCACCACCGACTGGTTGTGGCTTGCCGTATAGAGTCTTCGAACGATACTGATTGGAACCACGCAGTTGCGTTCAATGATCGGAAAGTAGCTGAGTTCATCGACATAGGGTTCATTGAAGGCAGCCGTACCCAATGTGAACGGGCAGACATCGGTCAGCACGATATCGTCCAGGGCTTCGTCCCGCATTACCAGTCCGGCCTGGATGGTGGCGCCCATGGCAACCACAGTATCCGGATCAATATGGCAGGAGGGCAGTCTGCCGAACATACGCCCGACCATGGCGCGGAAAGGAGCCAGCCGGGTTGACCCGCCCACCAGGATGACATCGTCTATGCTGGCTACGGGTATCTTTGCATCACGCAGTGTTCTTTCGATAGGTGCCTTGGCGCGTAGCAAAAGTGGGGTGCAGATTTCGATAAACCAGTCCTGGGTTACTTCGAATTCCACCGTTTTCTTCCCAAGCGTCAGTGTGAGCGTTTGGCCCGGCCCCAGCTTGCGTTTCGCACCCTCCATCTGGAGATACAGGTTCTGCAGATCAAGGGGTGGAATAGCTTCCTGGGACAGGCCGTTGCGCGCCAGCACATCCGCCACCATGACGTCGACAAAATCCTCGCCACCCAAGTGGTTATCACCGGCGCTGGCATGAACTTCCATAACACCGTCAAAATATTCGAGCAGGGAGACGTCGAAGGTGCCGCCACCAAAATCCAGAATCAGGAACATGCCTTCCTGCTTTTCATGCAGACCATAGGCAATCGCGGCGGCTGTGGGCTCGTTAATCAGGCGCTCCACCTTCAGGCCGGCAAGCTCTGCGGCTTGTCGGGTTGCCTGGCGTTGGTTGTCGCTGAAGTAGGCAGGAACACTGATGACGGCGCTGGATACCGGTTCTCCGAGAAAGGCCTCCGCGTCTTCTTTCAGAGACCTTAGAACCAGCGAAGACAGTTCCGTCGCGTTGAACCCCATGCGGCCAAGAAAAACGGTATGGTCCGTACCCATCAGTCGTTTGAACGTGGCCACGGTACGATCGCTGTGATTGATCAGACGTTGCCTGGCGCCCCGGCCGACAAGCAATTCGTTGTTGGTGTCAAGGCTGACCACGGAGGGTGTCAGGATTTCGCCAAGGCGATTGGGAATTAGTTTTACGCCGTCTTTCGTCCAGACGCCGCAGGCACTGTTGGTGGTGCCAAGGTCGATACCAATGGTTGTCATTGTACGTCCATGTTCCTTTATAGTGGGCTGCCGAATTCAAATCGGCAGGCTGTGCGCTCGCTGTATCCATCAGGCCGAGCGTGGCAAGGACTGGAAAATTATCGAATCTACAGGCGGATGACAACCTGTTACTGACATAACGGAGAACGGATGGGCACTCTGAATACTTTGCAAATCGACACCGGCGACAACCCGCAAACCACCATAATCTGGCTGCACGGTCTTGGCGCCAGCGGTCACGACTTCGAGCCGGTGGTTCCGGAGTTCCGGTTCTCGCGGGAGCAGCCCGTCCGTTTCATTTTTCCCCATGCACCGGAGCTGCCAGTTACCATCAATGGCGGAATGGTGATGCCTGCCTGGTACGACATTCTTGCCATGGACGTCGATCGTAAGGTTGATGCCGAACAGCTTCGCGCGTCCGCAGCCATGGTGGCAGAGCTGATCCGGGCCGAGCAGGAGCGGGGCGTTGCCAGTGAAAACATTATCCTGGGTGGATTCTCCCAGGGCGGTGCGGTGGCCTATGAACTGGCTCTCAGCTATCCGGAACGTCTTGGTGGCCTGTTTGCGCTGTCTACTTACTTTGCCACGGCTGATACCATTGAGCTGAGCGAAGCCAACCGCAAGTTGCCGGTATTTATCGGCCATGGTCGCTTCGACCCTATCGTGGCCGATACACTTGGCCAGGCGGCACTTCGGAAACTTCAGGATCTCGGGTACGAGCCGGAGTATCAAAGCTATGGAATGGAACATAGCCTGTGCCTTGAAGAGGTAAGAGACCTGGACGCTTTCCTGTCTCGTTTGACCTCGGGAGACCGCTAACTCGGACGGGGACTCATCTTCCCCGTTCTATTCGCTGGCGGACTGGTCGGAGCTGTCCGATTCCGAACGACCTCTGCATTTGGGCTGAAGCTCTTCCTCAAGCCAGCGGCGTACCTCGTTGCGGTCTCTGCGCCGGTTTAGCTGCTCGCTGTGAATGTTGTGCGGGAATATTTTGGGTCTGCCATCGTGGCGCAAAGTGAAGCTCCGGCGCACACCTACGGGGTAGGTGCTGGGGCCGTGAATCACGGCTGCCCGAAGTTCAAATCCTGTAATGTCCTCGAAAAGATAGTCGCTGTCTTCGTCCTCGCTGTTCTTGCCGAGAATCACATTCCGGAACGAGCCCAGAACCAGGTAGCCACCGGAAGGCACCGGGCCTTGCCGCAGAGCATGCTGTACGTTGGAGTCATCCGGTGCGACGCTCTCGTATTGCGTAACCGTCAGGGTTTTCTCTTGCCCAGCCCGGGTATGCACCACAACCTGTACACACTGAATATGCACCGTTTCCTGCCCCATGTTCACCAGCAAACACAGTGCATCCGGGTTCTCGTTCTGGGCATGGTGGATGACCAGATAGGGGCGGTTATTTCGTTTGTATTGCAGGAAAAACAGCTGAAAGTAGACGATCCAGACAACCGCCATTATGGCGCTGCTGATCGGGCTGACGTAGTCCATTGGGGTAGCCTCCGGTTCCTGTTTTCGGAACTAACATAGCAGCCAGCCGGTCCAGGGTTCAAAGACATGGATTGTGACAGTCTGCTGAACACGGAAACGGTCTTGAGGTGTGTCAACGCAGCGACACAAATCCTGCCTACACTGGCCGTGACGGATCGAAACCGGTCCCCTGCCTGAATGCCCGAAGAGGTTTTGCCATGAACTCACATCTGCTCGATATCGCACTTCCCGGAAACCCGAACCTGAAGCTTCAAGAAGTCGCTCCTGACAGTGATGATGAACGCATTACCCACGAGAAGAACACCTCCTTTGAAATGATTGCCGAAGATGGCCAGGTGGTCGGTTACGTTAAGACCTGGCATGAATCCGACGGCTATTCTGGCTATGTTCAGTTTGATTCCGAGGGAAATGTTCTGGACTGGAAGGTGCTCCGGGATCGTCAGTAAAACTGAACAATTACTGCAGAAGCTTGTGTTATCTATCGCCTGGCGCTGAGGCTAGACTGATCAAGACTACATAACGGCGTGAACCGGTATTGCTGTACGGTTTGCGTTGGTGGATCTGTTTATTCAGCAAAAGGAAACCTGCCATGTCCCTCAAGTTACAGACAATCATCTGCAGTACTCGCCCCGGCCGTGTAGGCCCCGCCATCGCTGAGTGGTTCAACGGTTTTGCCAACGAACAGGGTGCTTTTAACAGTGAGCTGGTGGATCTGGCGGATTTTAACTTGCCGGTTTATGACGAGCCCAATCACCCGCGTCAGCAGCAGTATCAGCACGAGCACACGAAAAACTGGTCGGAGAGTGTGTCCGGCGCAGACGCCTACGTGTTCGTGCTTCCGGAGTACAACTTCTGCCCGCCGCCTTCCTTCATCAACGCGATCAACTACGTGTACAACGAGTGGAATTATAAACCGTGTGCCTTTGTCAGCTATGGCGGCGTCTCTGGCGGGCTTAGGTCTGCCCAGATGGCAAAACAACTGGTGACCACCGTTAAAATGATGCCCATGGTGGAGGGCGTGATGGTGCAGATGCCCTGGGAACTTCTGGACGAAAATCGCAAGTTCCAGGCGGCCGAGCATCATACTGGATCGGCCTCGACCATGCTGACGGAGCTGGCCAAGTGGGCCGAGGGAATGAAGGCCATGCGCTAACTCACCGGGCGCTCTGATTTCCGATCATTATTTGCCACAATTCAAGCATAAAGCTTTCGGGATTCTACCTCCGTGGGTCGTTTATGGTGAACGCATACCTAACGAAAACGGAGGTGAACCATGAGCACAGTAGAGCTTATCGAACAGTGGCTGGAGAAGTGCGATCTGGCGCATCAGGCGCAGACACGCTATGACCGGGAACCGACCCCAACCAACTATTCCCGCTTGAAAAGAGCCCAGGAGGAACGTGGGGAGGTGGAGCGGAAGATGTCCCCTCTGCAGGCCCGGGTCGGCTAACAGTCTCTGGCGTCAGCGAGCTCCTAATCGATACCTCGAACCTCGCTGCCCGCTTCAAGTTGTTGTCGTTCATGATCGGAAGGCCCGCTGGGTTGATCAGTACCGGAATTGCGCGATTTGCGTGTGAAGCCCTTCGGCTAGTCTTGCCAGCTCCTCGCTGGCCGCCGATACCTGCTCCGTGGAGGCCGCAGACTGGTCTCCAATATCCCGGATCTGAGTCATATTCTTGTTCATGTCTTCGGCAACCGAAATCTGTTGATCAGCGGCGGTAGCGATCTGGCTGTTGTAACGGCGAATCTCTTCAACAGCTTCCGCAATGGCCTGAATGGCTGTGCCTCCCAGTTCTGCCCGTTCCAGTGTTTGCTTGGCTAATTGGTGCCCGCGCCCCATGTCTGATACGGCCGCTTCGGCGCTGGCGAGAAGGTTGCCGATCAAGGACTCGATTTCCACTGCAGACGTTTGGGTTCGCTTGGCAAGCGATCTTACTTCATCCGCCACTACGGCAAAGCCGCGCCCCTGGTCTCCGGCCCGGGCAGCCTCGATCGCAGCATTCAGCGCCAGAAGGTTGGTCTGCTCAGCAACTGCTTTGATAACGTCCAGCACCGTGCCGATATTGTCGGTTTCGGCTTTCAGGGTATTGAGTTGCTGCATGACCGAGGTGCTTTGCGAGTTCAGCTCGGATACGAAGCTGAGGGTCTCGTTGGTAGCCGCTGTACCACTTTCTGTCTTGTCGCTGCAGTGATTTGCGGACTGAAAGGCGGCTTCGGCACTTCGAGCAACTTCAGTGACCGTCGCGACCATCTGATTCAGCGCTGTGGCGACCTGATCTGTTTGCGACTTCTGCTCGGCGACTCCCATATTTGTCTGGTGGGTGACCGCAGAGAGTTCCTCTGACGCCGAAGCGATGCTGGCCGCACCCTGATTGATTTCCTGAATCAGTCCCCGGAGGTTGGTGACCATGATGCCAAACGCTGCCAACAGCTGGCCAAACTCATCGCCACGACTACTTCGGCTGTCCACGGTGAGGTCGCCCGATGCAACCTTGTTGGCAATACTCAGGGTTTCGCTGATCGGACGTGTTATTGATCGAGTGAGGGTCCATGCCACGATCGCCGCCACAAACATGGCCAGTGCGGTTATAGCGATGATTTCGATAACCGTCAGGTCATAACGCTCTTCCATCAGAATCCGCTCGCGCTCTTTCAGTTCCTCGGTCTTGCCAATGGCATTGTGAGCGGCTTTGTATAGTTGTTCTTCGAGGGACGACGTATCAGAAGCGCCTGCGGATAGGCTTGCCGTATAGGTGTTCAGGAGAGACTGATAGTCTTCGATATCGGCGCGTATCTGTTCAACCAGTTGCCGGTCGCTTGCGTTTTGGATCAGTGTCATCAATGTGGCCAGAGCGGCTTTGGTTTGCACCAGGTAGTCGGCGGCTCGATCAATGGATTCGGGGGTTTCGTGTATCCGATAGTTCTTCTCCTCCCGCTCAGCCTCCAGCAACGAGATTTCAGCTTGGTTGGCCTGTTTTAATATCGATACGCGATGGTTGTAGTCGTTGAGTGAGGTGATGCTGACGACCGCGACGATCAGGATGAGCAGCACCAGAATCGCAAAGCTGGAAGCCAGCTTCTTTCCCACCGCAAGGTTTCCCCAAAAAGCACGCATCGATTTTTCCTTTGGTAACCGCCTCCCTGCGAGTCATTTAATAGCCTATTGGAACGGTATACGGCATTTTCTCCTGAATTTTTAGTTGAGTTCGAAAAATATTTGTAAATTTAATTGTAAGAATGGCTAAGGATGGTGTTTGCGCCAGGACCCAGGACCGGCTGAATAATCGCCCGATTGTTAATAGGGCAGAGGGCGGACGCCAGCGACATGGTAGTCTGACCATTGGATATCAACGCCTATGGTCATTACCTGGGCAAATCTGTTTTCATGCGAGTTGGGGCGCTATTGGTGCAGGCACGTTGAGACAATTTATTCCGGATTTTGGTTTCGCGAATCCAAAGCAACGGACGTTAACGTTGCTGATGGTCTTCTTTTTATCGGTCTTGTTGTCGGCCTGCGCATTGCCAATCGCTGACCGATCGGAGTCCAGCGCCCTGGACCTGGATGAGGCCGCCGATACCCGGCTCGGACAGGCCATTGCGCCGCAGTTGGAGAGCTATCCTGGTAATAGTGGCATCCATACCTTGGCAAACCCTCGGGATGCCTTTGCTGCCCGCGTTCTGCTGGCGCGCGCCGCCGATCGAACTCTGGACGTTCAGTATTACATCTGGCATGGCGATATAACCGGAACACTGCTGTTGGAAGAGCTGCATACGGCGGCTGAGCGGGGAGTGCGGGTCCGGTTGCTGCTGGATGATAACGGCACCTCCGGGTTAGACGCCGAACTCGCTGCCTTGGCAAGTCATCCTTCCATTGAAGTACGACTCTTTAACCCGTTTGTGATCCGTAATCCCAAATGGTTGGGGTACCTGACGGACTTCTCGCGGGCTAACCGGCGCATGCACAACAAGTCATTCACGGCGGATAACCAGGCCACCATTGTCGGTGGCCGGAATATCGGCGATGAGTATTTTGGTGCCACCGCCGGCGTTCTTTTTGCGGATCTGGACGTGCTGGCCATTGGCCCGGTGGTGCCTGAGGTATCGAGTGATTTTGATCGCTATTGGGCCAGTGCCTCCGCGTATCCCGTTGAACAGCTGTTGCCCGCCGCTTCCGATGCGGATTTGCGCGAGCTGGAGCGTCGTGCGCTGAAGCTTGAGAACGACCAGGCGGCGACAGACTATGTGAAGGCAGTTTCCGAATCTGATTTTGTGCGTCAGTTGTTGTCTGGGGTACTGGAGTTCGACTGGGCCAGAACCCGAATGGTCAGTGATAGCCCCGCCAAAGGGCTTGGGAGATCTGAAAGGGAAGATCTGCTGGCGTATAAGCTTGGCGAGATTCTTGGAGAACCAGAATCCCGGGTCGCATTGATTTCCCCGTACTTCGTGCCAACCCGGGCGGGTGTTGATGCGTTTGCGGCTTTGGCGAACAAAGGTATTGAGGTAAGCATACTGACCAATTCTCTTGATGCCACCGACGTAGCCGCTGTTCATGCGGGTTATGCCAAACGTCGCAAGGCTCTGCTTAAGGCCGGTATCCATCTGTATGAGATGCGGCGGCTCTCGCCTGATGTTGAACGGAACCAGAGCGCCGGGCCCTTCGGTAGTTCGGGCTCCAGCCTGCATGCAAAGACCTTTGCCGTTGACGGCGAGAGACTGTTCGTTGGCTCCTTCAATTTCGATCCCCGCTCAATCAACCTGAACACCGAGCTGGGCTTTGTGATTGAGAGCCCGGCGCTTTCAGAAAAGATCCACGAGGCCTTTGAAGAAAGCATCCCGTTGCGGGCTTACGAAGTTCGACTAACCGAGAACGGTGAGCTTTATTGGGTAGAGCACGTTGATGGCGATGTCATCCGCCATGAGCAGGAACCCAATACAGGATTTTTGCAACGCACGGGGATTTTCCTGTTGTCGATACTGCCAATTGAGTGGCTGCTTTGAATAAGGAAAAGACAATGAACTCAGCTGTACATCTCGGCTTTGCGCTGTCTCTGTTGCTTGGCGGGACTGCTGTGGCCCAGGAAGCGACACCGCTGTCTGCGCCGGACTCCACTCCAGACGCTCTCGGCCTGATGCAAGGTTTTCCTCCGGCGCCCGACAAAACGATTCGCTTCACGGATCCGGACTATTTTGCCTTTCCTAAACTGCGCTGGACGGTCTGTCATTTCCGGGAGCTGATGCCGACGACGGTGGTACGTAATGGCAGCGAGGGTGTCAGTGAGCTTCCCGTAGACATCGACGCCGGTATAGACGGGGTCGAGTTCTTGCCCCTGGGAGGTAAGGCGCCGATGACCTGGCGCGACGCCTTTGACGCGAATTACACCGATGGCATCCTGGTTCTGCACCAGGGCAGGGTGGTTTATGAGCGTTACGATGGCTGCCTTGATGAGCACACTCTGCACGGCGCAATGTCCGTTACCAAAAGCCTGACGGGGCTTCTCGGCGAGGTGTTGATGGCCGAAGGCACGCTGGATGAAGCCGCTTTGGTGGGAGACATCATTCCCGAACTGGGGCGCAGTGCATTCGGTGATGCAACGGTTCGCCAGGTTCTGGATATGACCACCGCGCTGGACTACTCGGAAGACTACTCTGATCCTGATGCCGAAGTCTGGACCTATGCCAGGGCCGGGAGCCCGTATCTGGTGAGCGAACAACGTGAAGGGCCCCGAAGCTACTTCGATTACCTGAAAACGGTCAGAAAAGACGGAGAGCATGGTGAAGCGTTCGGCTACAAAACCATTAATTCAGATGTGGTGGGCTGGCTGATCGCAAGAACGACCGGGGTTTCGGTTGCCGACTACTTTTCCGAGCGTATCTGGTCAAAGATCGGGGCAGAGCGTGAAGCTTTCTATACGGTCGATTCCATAGGTACTCCATTTGCGGGTGGCGGATTCAACGCCACGTTGCGTGATATGGCGCGAATCGGTCTACTCGTGCTGAACGAGGGCAAGTGGGCCGGCGAGCAGATTATCCCGGCTCAGGCGATTGCCAGTATTCGCAATGGTGGCGACCGGGCGGTGTTTGCCAAAGCCGGATATGAACTTCTCGATGGCTGGAGCTATCGTGGCATGTGGTGGGTCAGCCACGACGACCACGGGGCGTTCGCGGCGCGCGGTGTGCATGGCCAAACGATCTGGATAGATCCTGCTGCCGATATGGTCATCGTCCGCTTTGCCTCCAACCCGGTTGCCGGCAATGCGGCGAATGATCCGACTTCCTTGCCGGCTTACCGGGCTGTGGCGGATTATCTGATGGCTCAACAGTTTGTTGGCTCTGGTACCAAACCTCTGCTGGATGACCTGTAGTTATTTCAGGAGCGGTCCCGAACCTTTTGCGAATTGGTTCAGAAATTTTCTAAGAGCAGGCTACTCATTCGTTCCGCAACTGGTGACCACAGAGCGAGAGTAGTCGCGTAGCACATCCAAACTAGGGTCATTGAACTCAGACCGGTAGGTTTCGTTGAAAAGGTTCGAGAGATCTTTGTACGAATTATTCTTCGTTCCGTCAGAAAGGGCGATGTGCTCGAATATTTCGGTCATGGTATTTCTAAGGCACTCAGCTTCTGGCTGGGTCGACTCGCGACAGTATTGAGTCAACTCCTGGCGGGCGCCGTTGCGGTCGCTACCATTAGCAATTGCTAGAAATCGAAGGACGCTAATATATCGGGAGATAATAAGTTCTGGATCGTCGGCTGACGCTGGTTTCATCGCACTCAACACGGCATTGGCTTCGTCAAAGTCGTCAACGTTGCCGGTATCAGCACCCCGTAGAATTAGAAACCGCGCCACATTGTTGCCTACCACGTAGTCGTGTTCGTCACCGATCTGACGCACGACGGCGATCGCAGCATCGGCGCCCGACGTGTTGTATTGATACTCTGCCGTGCAAAGAAGTTCGCTTCGGGCATTGTTATCACAGGCGGTGAGAGCGGTCAGAAGGGAAAGTAAGCCGAGTATTTTCCAGTATGGCATGAAGAATTCCGTTTCCAGTGTTGTTGCGAGGCGCCCTTTAGCTGACGGACTGTACACGTGCAGCGCGGAGTTCCTACGTGCGGTGCAAGACACGGTCAATGCTGTATGAGAGTGGCGAGTGGTCCAGAAACAACAAAGCCCGCACAAGGCGGGCTAAGTCATTGAATTCATGGTGCCCGGAGGCGGCACTCTCACCTCAGTAATGACGAGGTTTCCGGAGCAATTGTCGTGATTTTGTCGTGACTTTGGAGCGACTGGTTTCATGCTTCTCGGATCTGGGGGCGGAACAGCTGCTTTTTGAAACAGCCAGTTGGTGCGTTAATTGACACATAGCTTCCACCTAGATTGCCAAATGCTCTCGCTACATAGCATTCTTCTCGGCCCGATCGCGGAATTTGATCCAAGTGTCATCAAAATTGCGAGCATCTGTTTTCAGTGTCACCTTTGTTGGTGACCTCATGATAGCAAACTGTACGCTATGAGAGGGCTGGTTGAAGGTAAAAAGGTATGCGCTAGCGAGCGTGTCGCTATTTACGCCCGGCCGAAACCGAACCGAATATGACCTGCACCTGTTTTCACTTCAACTGGGGCGTCATCTCGGTTTAGCTTTAGCTGCAGGCGCCGCTCCTCTGGCCGTGTGTATACATTGATAGCGAGGTGCAGAAGGGTAAATGTACTCGCCATGATGACGATCAATGCAAATGCGAGTGCTCGAATTGAAGTGGACCCCAAATTTTGGACAGGTGCCTAAGCTCTGATTCATCATCTCCACGAGGAGGAGAATCATGAGCAAGAAACGCAAGCAATACAGCGCATCATTCAAGTCCAAAGTTGCTCTGGCCGCCCTCAAGGGTGA
>NZ_JACDWW010000038.1:0-201 GCF_016464145.1 Marinobacter sp. bablab_jr008 | reverse complement strand
TGTAGTTTGGCTGTAGGAAGCTCAACCAAGCCTTCCGAGAACCGGAAACGTCGACAACATCCACGACGCAAAGAGTGTCATCCGACCGGTGAGCACCATTACTCCCATTACAACGAGCACCAAGCCAGCAAGCGCTCTCAGCAGTCTACTCCAGCGACTGAGCCAGCGTACTCGTTGCCGAAAGTGTTCAATAAACAGGGC